>JAEZAY010000104.1 GCA_023427575.1 Bacteroidota bacterium
GAATATAACTGTCCGGATTTGAATTTGCATATTTGCACATTGGCACATATGCACATTCCCTTATGCCGGAAGTTTCAATTTTTAGGATTTATTCCGGAGCCCGATTTTTTTACTCCACTTTTTTTAGAAAAAAAGTTGAGCAGTCATTTACAATGACTGCTCCTTATTCACTATTGATAAATGTTTCGGGCGAATGGAAAATTATTAACCCGACACCAATGATGATATAGAGCCTTAATCTGATCGTTATCTGGATGAATTGGGGTGCAGTTATTTGAGTGTTGAAATTGCCCCGACGAATCCTGCCTGAAAAAATAAAAAAACCTCACGGAGTCAACGTGAGGTTTTTAGTTAGGCGTCATTCTGTTCCAGCCTTCCGATTAGCAGGCAATTCAGCGATCAAGAGTCGGATGGAGGATCAGAATGACAATATTATCTGCTTTTGGTTTCTTAATTGAAATTTTAAATCGATGCCAAGATACAGATCATTTTACTAATAGATTCCTAATTATAAGGCAATCTTTTTTTGCATCATCATTTTGCGCAAATTGATAAGTCCATAACGCATTCTGCCCAGCGCAGTATTGATGCTGCAGTTTGTTAAAGAAGCAATTTCCTTAAAGCTCAGGTCAGCATAATGACGAAGGATAATCACTTCCCGCTGGTCTTCCGGTAAAAGGTCCAGCATCTGGCGAACGCGGTCGTGACTTTGTCTTTTCATCATTTTTACATCGGCACCGTCTTCCGTAAAATTGATTACTTCAAAAATGTCCCGGTCATCGCTGGTTTTAATGGAAGGGGTACGTTTAACCTTACGGAAATGATCAACACAAAGATTGTGAGCGATACGCATTGCCCAGGGAAGAAACTTTCCTTCCTCGGTGTAGCGGCCGCCACGAATGGTGTCGATGATTTTGATAAGCACATCCTGGAAAATATCTTCTGCCAGGTACTTGTCTTTGACAAGAAATAAAATGGAAGTGTACATTTTGTCCTTGTGACGAAGGACTAAAGTTTCAAGCGCAAGCAAATCTCCATCCTGGAAATTTTGGATCAGTTCATGATCAGTTTTTGAACGTAGGGAATTCATAAACTTCTACGGTTTTTTTAAGGTGATAGGATATTTATAAATGGATTTTAGAGTGAACGGCTTTTCTGTGTAGAAGTGATTGACAATAGGCTGGTTGGTTTTCGTTTTCTGATTATTGTACAAATTACCATTTAAAGATAGAGACTTTAAGTAAAAATCCAAACTTTATGAAAATTTTTAAAATTAACACTAGTGATTCGTAAATAATTATACTTACCAATCTCGCTGCGAACCGATAATTTTGCAGCTTATTATGGCCACAACCACCAAAAAGAAATCGCCGGATTCCGGTAATGGGAATTCATCCCTGGCCGACTCCATATTTATAAAAGGGGCGCGGGTACACAATCTGAAGAATGTATCGGTACATATTCCACGTAATAAACTGATCGTCGTTACCGGGGTTTCCGGTTCCGGGAAATCTTCCCTTACCATTGATACTTTATTTGCGGAGGGGCAACGCCGTTATGCCGAAAGCCTGAGTGCTTATGTACGCCAGTTCATGGCGCGGATGAATAAACCCGATGTTGATTATATTAAAGGCCTTTGTCCGGCCATCGCCATCGAACAAAAGGTAACCACCAGAACCCCGAGATCAACGGTGGGCAGCATGACGGAAATTTATGATTATCTGCGCCTGCTTTTCGCAAGGGTAGGAAAAACGATTTCGCCCATATCGGGCCGCGAGGTAAAGAAAGACGAGGTCAACGACGTACTGAAGACAATCATGGCGCTTCCGGCAGGCGATAAGATCCTGGTTCTTGTTCCATTTCGTCAGCATCCCAACCGCAACCCCGATGAAGAACTCAATATATTAATGCAGAAAGGATTTTCGCGGCTTCTTCATGATGGCGAAGCCCTCCGAATTGAAGATGTTCTGGAGGAAAAGGCGCCGGCCGGAAAAAACTGGAAGCCTGGTAAAAAAACCTATTTGCTGGTTGATCGCCTGGTGGCGAAAGAAATTGAAGAAGATGATCAGCACCGGATCGCGGATTCGCTTGGAACGGCATTTTATGAAGGGGAAGGCGAAATGATGCTCCTTATTAATAATGAAAGGGAATTACATTTTTCCAACCGGTTCGAACTGGACGGAATCGTTTTCGAAGAACCGGTCCCCAATCTTTTTTCCTTTAATAACCCCTTTGGTGCCTGCCCGGGTTGCGAAGGTTTCAGCCAGGTTTTGGGAATAGACGATGACCTGGTAATTCCCGACAAACGTTTAAGTGTATACGAAGGGGCGGTTGCGCCCTGGAAAGGCGAGAAGCTGGGCCTCTGGAAAGAAGCCTTCATCAGGGCTTCCAAAAAATTCGATTTTCCCATCCATAAGCCGATTATCGATCTCACGAAAGAACAATACAAAACGCTGTGGGAAGGTAATCAGTATGCGAACGGGATCAATGCCTTTTTCAGGGAAGTGGAGCAGAATCTTTATAAAGTGCAGTACCGGGTTTTGTTATCGAGGTACCGGGGTAGAACACTTTGCAGTGAATGTGAAGGTTACCGGCTTCGGAAAGAAGCGCTTTATGTTAAAATAGCGGGTAAGCATATAGGTGAGCTGTGCGAGATGCCGGTGAAATATCTCACCGAATGGTTCGACAATCTGGAGCTTTCGGACTTCGATCAGCAGGTGGCAAAACGGATTCTGATCGAAATAAAACATCGGCTTAAAACTTTGATGGATGTGGGGCTGAACTACCTGACCATGAATCGCCTCGCCAATTCGCTCAGCGGCGGCGAAAGCCAGCGCATTCAACTCACCCGGACCATCGGCAGCAATCTCACCAATTCTTTATATATACTGGACGAACCTTCTATCGGACTTCATTCCCGCGATACCGAACGCCTGATCCGCGTTTTAAAAGAATTGCGGGATCTGAATAATACGGTGGTGGTGGTTGAACATGATGAACAGATGATGCGCGAAGCCGACCATATTATAGATATGGGCCCGCTGGCCTCGCATCTTGGCGGCGAAGTGGTAGCGGAAGGAAACTATGATGAAATAACTAGCAATAAAAAAAGCCTGACCGGCAAATACCTTAAAGGGGAACTGAAAATCGATGCCCCCAAACAGGTGCGCAAATGGAATCGCTCGATAACGGTGAAGGGTGCCCGCCAGAATAATCTGAAGGATCTGGAAGTAGAATTTCCGCTTAATGTATTGTGCTGCGTGAGCGGGGTCAGCGGAAGTGGAAAAACCACTCTGATCAAACAGATCCTGTATCCCGGACTGCTGAAGCTGAAAGGCGAATTTGGTGAAAAGGTAGGCTTGCATAAGGAAATTACCGGCGATATCGAATCCATAGCGCAGATTGAAATGATCGATCAAAACCCGATCGGAAAATCCTCCAGAAGTAATCCCGTCACCTATATCAAGGCTTACGATGAGATCCGCGATCTTTTTTCAAGGCAGCCACTCAGTAAAACCTGCGGTTTTCAGCCAAAACATTTTTCTTTTAATGTAGATGGCGGTCGCTGCGATACCTGCAAGGGCGAAGGCGAACAGGTAGTTGAAATGCAATTCCTGGCCGATGTGCATCTAACCTGCGAATCCTGCGGCGGCAAACGGTTTAAGGAAGAGGTTCTTGAAGTAACCTATAAAGGGAAAAGTATTTATGATATCCTCGAAATGTCGGTAGATGATTCCATCCGGTTTTTCGCGGAAGAAAATGATATCATCAAAAAGATCCGCCCACTGAGTGACGTGGGGCTGGGTTATGTAAAACTTGGACAATCATCCGACACCCTGTCCGGAGGGGAAGCGCAAAGGGTGAAGCTGGCTTCTTTTCTGGGAAAGGGCAGGGGCCAGGGCCAGATCCTGTTTATTTTCGACGAACCTACCACCGGGCTTCATTTTCATGACATAAAAAAGTTACTGGCTTCGTTTCATGCATTGATAGAGCAGGGGCATTCAATTATTGTAATAGAACATAATACCGATGTTTTAAAAAGTGCCGACTGGCTGATTGAGTTGGGACCGGATGCCGGCGATGGAGGCGGCGAACTGGTTTATTCCGGGCCGCCTTCCGGGTTAAAAAAAGTAAAATCCAGTTTTACCGGCCGGTTTTTAACATAACCTGTTTACCAGAAACATTTTCTTTGCAGCATGAAGCGCCTCTTATCTGGTCTGTTCTTCCTTACTTTCGGAAATTTTCTTTTCGCTCAAAAATTGAATTTCCCTGAGCTGTATTCTACCCTGGAAATGGAAAATTTTCAGTTGGATACCATGCTGAAGAAAAAACAATACCGGTTGATGCAAAAAGAAGAAGATTCAACCGGCTCCCTGATATATTACAGCAGTCTGGAGCGGAAGGATGATGGGCCAAGCTGGGTGAGGTCGATCAGTGTAATGGAAGCAAGGATGGGGAACTTTTCTTCGAAGATGTTTAAATACCGGATCTACGACGCATCCGAATATCGCGAACTAATGGCCTGGCTGCTGCAGGAGAATTTTACCAGCACCGAATCATTCAGATATCCAGATGCCATTCATACCACTTACAAAAACGGCGATCGCATGATCACCGTTAAAGTGATAGATAATAAAATGAAAGATGGCAGGATTATAAAATCCTATGAATTTGAAGGCTCACAATAAAGACTAGCGGAGCCTGTCCAGACTTTTCACC
>JAEZAY010000106.1 GCA_023427575.1 Bacteroidota bacterium
GAATATAACTGTCCGGATTTGAATTTGCACATTGGCACATTCCCACATTAGCACATTCCCTTATGCCGGAAGCTTCATTTTTAGGATTTATTCCGGAGCGGATTTTTTGGCTCCCTTTTTTTCTAAAAGAAATGGGAAGGGTCATTTATAATGACTGCTTCTAATTTACTACGTTATACGTTTCAGTTAATTTGAAAATTATTAGCCGGACACCAACGCTTCGGAACTTCCACTTCCAAAAAGTTTCAGGAAAACGTTGATCTGAACAATACAATCCCCTTTTGTTCTTTTCATGTTTACATGGCCAAAAACGCCAAACAGCATTTTTGTTCGATACAAAAAATATCGGATTAAAAAAATATTAAAAAATTTCGGTAGGATCAGTTTTTTATTTTAATTTTTCTGTACCAAAACAGCTCTTATGAAGAATTTCATATGTCTGCTCCTCCTTCTAACAGCAGCGGGTTTCACTTCACTTTATTCTCAAACCAGAACCATTACCGGCAAAATCAGTTCCGCATCCGAGCTTTCGGGAATTCCCGGGGTTACCGTTGCCGTTAGAGGAGGTACGCAAGCCGCCTCTACCGATAATGAAGGGAACTTTTCGATCAGCGCTCCAATGGGGCGGGTGGTTTTGCAGATCTCTTCCATTGGTTATTCCACCCGGGAAATTACGGTTGAAGAAGGGCAGAATAATATTAATATTTCGCTGGAGGCCGGCAGTGAGCAAATGAGTGAAGTGGTGGTAACGGCGCTTGGAATTACCCGGGAAGCAAAAACGCTGACCTATGCCACCCAAACCATCAAGCCCCGTCAGCTAACTGAAGTTCGGGATCCCAATAATCTTCTGAACTCACTGAGTGGAAAGGTGGCAAACGCAGTGATCACGCAGGGTTCGGGAGGCCCGGGAAGCGGCGCCCGGATCGTAATGCGCGGCAATCGTTCGATCCAGGGAAGCAACAATGCCCTGATTGTGGTAGATGGAGTGCCAATCATCAACAATACTTACAGCACGGCCGGCAGTGATTTTGGATCGGTGCAGGGATCAGACGGAGCATCGAACATTAATCCCGACGATATTGAATCGGTTACGGTTTTGAGAGGCGCTTCCGCGGCGGCATTATATGGAAGCCAGGCCGGAAACGGAGTAATCGTGATCACCACAAAAAAAGGTTCGAAAGACCGGATCTCGGTAAGTCTGAATTCGGGCATTGCACTGGAATCTCCATTCGCCCTGCCTGAATTGCAAAATAGCTACGGACAGGGAAACAGCGGAATTCTGGATATAACAAAAGGAGATAGCTGGGGTCCGAAGATGACCGGTCAAACCTATACCGATCACCTGGGCAATCAGATGAATTATTCCGCCCAGCCCGATAATATCCGCGACTTTTTCCGCAATGGTATCAGCACTAATAACTCCATTGGAGTATCGGGAGGGTCTGAAAAAATGCAGACCTATCTATCCTATACTTTTAATCAGATTGAAGGGATCGTTCCTACCAACGACTTAAAAAGACATACTGTCAACCTTCGTTTAACCAACCAGATCAGCAATCGTTTCTCAACCGACGCGAAAATTACCTACATAAGCCAGGATATTGAAAACAGGCCCCGCACGGGTGAAGAAAATGCTCCGGTCATCAATATTTACCAGATACCGAGAAGTGTAAGTCTGAGCGCGGCTGAACAATATGAAACGATCAATAACCTGGGAATTCCTACGCCCACGCCCTGGCCCAGTACGCTGACTTCCATTTATCAAAATCCTTATTGGGTAATTCACCGAACATCACAAAATGAGGTCAGGGACCGGCTAATGGGATTTGTATCGGCGAAGTTTCAGATCACCGATTGGCTGAACTTAAGAGGACGCGCGAACCTGGACCGGACTTTCGACCGGCTTGAATCTTTGTATTCACAGGGAACGATACTTTGGGCCAATCAGCCCGGAGGCTATTATGGAAAATCCAATATTATCACCACGCAGAAATGGTTTGATCTCATAATGGAGGGTCAGAATAAGATCTCGGGCGATTTATCAGTTCACTATCATGTGGGCGCCATCTTTCAGGATTCGCGTAATGATGTCAACAATGCCACAGCAAATGGTTTGAACGTGACCAATAAGTTCAGCCTGAACTATGCCACCAATCCGGCCATCAGCTCCAATTCCTATCAGGTACAAACGCAATCCGTATTCGGACAGGTAAACCTTGCATTCAAAGAAGCCATATTTCTGGATGCGAGTTTGCGCAACGACTGGGATTCGCGTTTGCCATCACCGTATACGTTCAGCTATCCTTCGGTGGGTATATCCGCCGTACTTTCCGATCTGGTCCAATTGCCTTCTGCCTTTTCATTTCTGAAACTGAACGCGAATTATGCAGAAGTGGGCAATGGAGGTCAGGCACAGATCCGAACTACCAGTTATGGTTACTCGCAGGGTGCAGGCCAGGGTTTTCTTACCAGGAGTTCTGTATTGCCGATTCCGGGATTAAAGCCGGAAATTGTAAAGAACATCGAAATCGGACTGGAAGGGCGTTTTTTTGAAGACCGTTTCGGTTTTTCCCTGAACTGGTATAAAAGCAATTCATTTAATCAGCTATTACGCATCGCGCTTCCCAATGCCACCGGATTTGGAAGCCAGTATATTAATGCCGGAAATATCCAGAATACAGGGGTTGAACTGGTATTAAATGCCAGTCCGGTCAGCAGTTCCAATTTTAACTGGGATCTTACTTTAAACTTTGCCACCAACAAAAACCTCGTTAAAGAACTAAGTGAGATTCTAAAGATCGTTTACCTGGGCGGGGGCTTCGGCCGATCGGCCACACCGGTTGTAAAAGAGGGTGGAAGCTACGGTGATCTGCTGGCCTTCCGCTGGAAGACAAATGAAAAAGGCAACCGCGAAGTGGTATCCACCGGTTCCACCATGGGTGTTCCCGCCAGTTCTGCGGAACAGGAATACATTGGCAACTTTAATCCAAAAGCAACGATCGGGCTTACCAATTCCTTTGCTTATAAACGGTTTTCCATGCGGATTTTGGTTGATGGCCGTGTGGGTGGAATAGCGGTTTCAGGAACTGAAATGAACCTTGCATTCAGCGGAATCACAAAAGGAACTGAAGAGTTTCGTGATGGCGGCTGGAGCCTTGGCGGGGAAGATGCTGCCGGGCAGCCGGTAACTCAGGCTATAACCGCCCAACAATTCTGGCAGGCGGCTTCGGGCAAGCGATATGGATTGGGAGAATTTTTTGCTTACGATGCCACCAATTTCCGAATCCGCGAATTATCGCTGGGATATGATTTCCCATTCAGTGGCAATTCATTTATCAAAAATGCAAGACTTTCACTTGTTGCCAGAAACGTTCTGTGGTTGTACCGCGGTGAATCCAAAATGGATATACCGGGTGTGGCTAAACGAAAAATGTGGTTTGATCCGGATATGAGTTTGGGTAACAGCAATTTCCAGGGTGTTGAATATGGAACATTGCCTGCCACAAGAACCATTGGTTTGAACCTCGGTGTTACCTTTTAAACCCAAAAGCTATTAAACAGATCGTTTATGAAAACATTCAAGTTCTTATTCAGGATTCATAGTTTGGGGCTGATGGCTGGGATGATGATCGTCCTTGGTTCATGCACTAAAAAATTTGAAGAGATCAACACCGATCAGAACAGCATCGCAACGATCGGTCCGGCTGAGCTTCCTTTCCTGTTCTCAAAAGCGCAATCCACAGCCACCAATAGTCAGTGGAATTACCAGGTGGCACAAAACCTTTTTGCCGATCAGTATGCGCAATACTTCGCTAGCACAGCCACCTATTTTCCTTCCGACCGGCTGGTGATCCGTATGGACTGGGTGGGAGCGGCCTTTAATCCAATTTATACCGAAGTGATGCCGCAATTGCAATCCATTATGGAGGCAAGCGATCCCGGCTCCGCCGAATATGCATTGGCAAGTGTATGGTGGGTATATGCATTTCATAAGGTAACCGATTACTGGGGGCCAATTCCTTATTCGCAGGCTGGTAAACCGGGAGTATCGGTGGCTTATGATGCACAGGATGCCATTTACGATGATTTTTTTAAAAGACTGGATGCAGCGGTGGACGTGCTGAAAACAAAAACTTCAGAAAGGCCCTATGGCAGTTTTGATCTCATCTATGGCGGCGATGTTCCCAAATGGATCAAATTTGCAGGCACCCTGCGTTTGCGCCTGGCACTCCGGATTTCAGGAGTTGATCCCAACCGGGCGAAAACAGAAGCAGAAGCCGCTTATGCCGATGGCGTACTTACCAGCAGCCCGGAAGATGATGCCCTTATAAAAAGAAGCGTAAACGGTGGTGATGGAAACGGACTCTCAATCATGTCTGACTGGAACGAATTCAGGATGAGCGCATCCATGGAATCGGTGCTGAAAGGGTATGATGATCCGCGCCTGCCCGTTTATTTTTTACCGGCAAAAACTACCGGGACTTATGAAGGGTTAAGAAACGGGCTCACTTCAACCCAACAAACCGATCCGAAAAATTCGGCCGATGCAAATTCGCATGTTGGTGCACGTTGGTCATCAACCGCATTTGGGGGAATCGCTACCCATCTTTCCACTCCGCAAAATGTGATGGCTACGGCGGAGGCTTATTTCCTCCGCGCCGAAGGAGCTTTATTGAACTGGAACATGGGCGGAACCGCCAAAGAATTGTACGAACAGGGAATTACCAACTCGATGCGCCAGTGGGGAATTACCGACCAGGCTACTATCAGCAATTATATCAACAGCAACGCAACCCCGGTTGCGCCCGCCGATTTTCTTAATTCGCCTGCAATGACAAATATTTCCGTCCGATTTGGTTCGGATTTGGCCACTCAGCGCGAGCAGATCGCCACACAAAAATGGCTATCCCTGTTCCCGGATGGAATGGAAGCCTGGGCCGATTACCGCCGCAGCCGCTATCTCAAATTATACCCGGTGGCAAATTCGGAAAATCCGTTAATAACAAACACCAGTACGCAATGGGTGCGAAGAATTCCGTTTTTGCTCTCTGAGCGCCAGAGCAATGCTGCTGAAGTGGAGAAAGCGGAGGCTTTGCTTGGAGGCGACGATACGGTGCTGACGCCGCTATGGTGGGATAAAAATTAGTTTTCAATTGAATACCAGGATTCCATTGCCAAACAATGGAATCTTTTGCTTTTAATAAATCCTGAATCAACCGCGATGAAAGGACCCTTACCCTTATATGTTCTGATTTCTTCCGTATTATTTCTGACTGGCTGCGGCGCGAAAGAAAGTGAAAGGCTTTTTTCACTCATGGATGCGGACAGAACCGGTATTAAATTTAAAAACCAGCTTTTTGAAGGCCAGGCATTAAATGTGATGAATTATGCCTATTTCTACAATGGAGGCGGAGTTGCCATCGGCGATATAAACAACGATGGATTACCTGATATCCTGTTTACCGGCAATATGGTTAAAAACCGTTTGTATCTCAACAAAGGGGATTTTACTTTTGAAGACATAACTGAAAAATCGGGTATTGCTTCCATGCAGGGCTGGTGTACGGGCGCCACCATGGCCGATCTGAATGAAGACGGCTACCTCGACATCTATATCTGTCGTTCAGCCGATGCTGCAGCAAAACGAAGATCCAATCTCCTTTTTATCAACAACGGCGACCTGAGCTTTAGCGAATCCGCCGCCGATTATGGCCTCGACGATAAAGGATATTCAACCCAGGCTTCGTTTTTCGATTATGATAAAGATGGGGATCTGGATGTTTTTGTTATTAATCATTCACTGCAACAATACACATCCGGGATTTCGGAGAACATTGAATTAAGAACAAAAACCAATCCGGATTTCGCCAATCGCTTGTACCGAAACGACAATCGCCGCTTTACCGATGTCAGTGCATCGGCAGGCATTCATTCCAATGTGCTCACATTTGGTTTGGGTTTGGCTGTTTCTGATTTGAACCAGGATGGATGGCCGGATCTGTATATTTCAAACGATTTTAATGAACCCGATTATTTGTATATCAATAATGGCAATGGCAGCTTTTCTGAGAAGCTGAAAGAATCGATGGATCAGATTTCCCTGTTTTCAATGGGATCTGATCTCGCCGATTATAATAATGATGGGTTAACTGATTTGGTAACACTTGATATGTTGCCGGAAGATAACCGGATGCAGAAAATGCATAATGGAGCCGAGAATTTTGATAAGATGCAGCTTCTTTTTAACAGCGGATTCCATTATCAGTTCAGCCGAAACATGCTTCAAAAAAACAATGGGGATGGAAGCTTCAGTGAAGTTGGGCAACTGGCCGGCATTTCAAATACCGACTGGAGCTGGGCTTCTTTATTTTCAGATTTTGATAACGATGGTTTCAAAGATCTGTTTATTACGAATGGATATGTGAAAGATTATACAGATCTCGATTTCATCCGGTTTTCAGCAGATGAAGCGATCCGGTTAAGAAAAGAACCGGGAAGCCTGGTGCTTGCCGAGTTTATATCAAAGATGCCAGCCATTGAAATCCCGAACTATATTTTTCAAAACAAAGGCAATGGGCAGTTCGTCAAGCGAAGCGCCGAATGGGGCCTGGATAAAAAAGGGGTTTCCAGCGGCGCCGCCTATGCGGATCTGGACAATGATGGCGACCTGGACCTGGTTGTCAGTAATACCAATGCAGTGGCAGACGTATACCGGAACAATGCAGAGAAAATAAATTCCAATCACTATTTAAAAATCCGGCTGCTGGGAAATAAATCCAATCTAACCGGAGTAGGGGCGAGGCTGAATTTGTATTGCGGCGATACCTTGTTTTTTCAGGAACAAATCCCCGTCAGGGGTTTTCAGTCTTCCGTAACGCAGGATCTGCTGTTTGGCCTGGGTCATTTCCAGCGCATTGACTCGATGCTCATCGTCTGGCCCGATGATAAAACAGAAAAGCTCTACGAACTCGGGGCGGACCAATTGATTACATTGTCGCAGCGAAATGCCAATACCCCAAATTCTAAAACCAATGCTTCAACTCCGCCGTATTTTACCCGCTCGGAAGGCATTGAATTTGTTCATACCGAAAACAGTTTCAACGATTTCACCGTGCAGGCATTAATGCCAAATTATCTTTCCAGGCAGGGACCCTGCATAGAAAAAGCCGATCTTAACGGTGATGGACTGGAAGATATTTTTGCAGGCTCGGCCAAAGGTTCTCCGGGTGAAATCTACATTCAAAGGGCATACGGAAGTTTCCAAAAAACGAATCAGCCGGCATTGAATCTGCATATTCAGAGCGAAGATGTGGCGGCTGCCTTTTTTGACGCAGAGGGTGATGGCGATATGGATTTGTATGTTGGAAGCGGAGGTTACGAATTTACAAAAGATGATCCGGCACTAATGGACCGATTATATCTGAATGATGGAAAAGGAAA
>JAEZAY010000111.1 GCA_023427575.1 Bacteroidota bacterium
GAATATAACTGTCCGGATTTGAATGTGCACATTGGCACATTCGCACATCATTGGTGTCCGGGTAAAATGTATTCGCCCGGGCCTCGGAAGAAATCCGTTAAGAAAATTGAAACGAACGGCGTAAAATAAAAAACAGTTGTTACCGAAGCCCGGAGATGATCTTTAGCTCGTAAGTCCTATTGGCGCTGGGTTATATTCTTTCGCTGTGACTTGTTTTTATTTAGCTGGAAGTTTCAATTTTTAGGATTTATTCCGGAGCCCGATTTTTTTGCTCCACTTTTTTTCTAAAAAAAAGTGGAAGGGGTCGTTTACAATGACTGCTCCGAATTCAATAGGATAAAGGTTTCGCGGGAATGGGAAATTTTTACCCGGACACCAATGATTACCACATTTCCACATTACCCGGACACAAATTGCTTAGATCTGCTCCTCCCTTTCCAGCATCAGGATGGCGCTTTGAGGAACGATAAAATATTTCTCGTTTTCGTACATTACTTCGGTGGCACCACTGATCAGGAAAATCGCCAGATCACCTTCTTTAGCCTGTAGCGGCACATATTTAACCTGTTCCTCTTCCGATTTCCAGGATTCATTTTCCATTGGGAGGGGTATGGCATAGCCGGGACCGGTTTTAATTACATAACCCTGCTGCACTTTTTCCTTTTCCTGCACGCCGGGCGGCAGGTACAATCCGCTTTCCGTTTTTTCATTCGGGGTCAACGGTTTGATCAGCATCCGGTCGCCAATTACTATCAGCTTCTTAAACTTATTATCGGTTGTCAAACGCATAATTTACCATTGAGGCGCAAATGTAAGAATTCTGTTTCTGGCCGGAATAGCCAAATAAATATTAAACTTCCGGCAACGGCGCCGGTCAAAGAACAAAATAAGGGAAGGCTGTACGAATACAGTTTAATTCCTTTAATTTTATTAACCTATGTTTATTTAGCCAATTAAAACACACACAATGGAAGGAAAGAAACCGAAAATATTATTATGCGAAGACGACACGAACCTGGGCATGGTATTGAAGAATTATCTTGAGCTAAATGATTTTGATGTGGTGCTGGAAAGAGATGGGCGCCTGGGACTTGCGGCATTTCAACGCGAAAAGTTTGATCTCTGCCTGCTTGATATAATGATGCCGCATATGGATGGTTTTACTCTTGCAGAGGAAATCCGCGATGTGGATCCCGATATCCCCTTATTTTTCCTGAGTGCCAAAACCATGAAAGAGGATATTATCCAGGGTTATAAACTGGGCGCCGATGATTATATCACGAAGCCATTCGACAGCGAAGTGCTTTTGCTGAAGATCAAGGCAATCCTGAAAAGAAATGAAGAAGGCAATAAGGAACTGGAGAACAAGGAATACGATCTGGGCTCCTACCATTTCAACCCCAAACTCAGGGAATTGAGTCATAACGGCAAGATGCAAACGCTTTCACCGAAGGAAAACGAACTGTTAAAGCTTCTGGCTGAACATTTGAATGATCTCTTACCCCGCGAGCATGCGCTTAAGAAAATCTGGGGCAGCGACACCTATTTTAATGGCCGTTCAATGGATGTGTACATTGCCAAGCTGCGGAAATATCTGAAAGAAGACAGTAATATCGAAATTGTAAATATTCACGGCAATGGATTCAGGCTGGTAGCTCCTACAACATAAACTGGAAATCCACCCCTGCTTTTAAGTCATCTGATTCCGGGCCGGCATTTGCCGGCCTTTTTCTTTACAGAAAAAGCAGGTTTTCATCAGCCGATCCGTAAGGCTTTTTGCCCAGGTGATGAAATGCTTTGGGCGTGGCTTCCCGGCCCCGGGGCGTTCTCTTCAAAAATCCTTCCTGGATCAGAAAGGGCTCATACACCTCTTCAATGGTTCCGGCTTCTTCGCCCACAGCGGTTGCAATGGTGGTTATTCCAACAGGCCCGCCTTTAAATTTATCGATGATGGTGATCAGAATCTTGTTATCCATTTCGTCGAGGCCATGCTCGTCTACATTCAAAGCCCTTAATGCATGCTGGGTTATGCCCAGATCGATTATTCCATTGTGCAATACCATGGCAAAATCGCGAACCCTGCGCAGCAAACCATTGGCAATCCGGGGCGTACCACGGCTCCGGCGGGCAATTTCATGCGCTGCATCGGAAGTGATCTTTGTATTCAGGATGCCGGCCGAGCGGCTTACAATATGATAAAGCGTTTCTCCATTATAGTACTGCAAACGCGATTTAATCCCGAATCGCGATAAAAGCGGCGCCGTTAACAAGCCACTGCGGGTGGTAGCACCGATCAGCGTAAAGGGATTTAATGTGAGCTGGATACTCCTTGCATTCGGGCCGGTATCGATCATAATATCGATCCGGTAATCTTCCATAGCTGCATAGAGATATTCTTCCACCACGGTGCTTAACCGATGGATCTCATCAATAAAAAGCACATCATGTGTTTCGAGGTTGGTTAACAGGCCAGCCAGATCACCGGGTTTTTCTATAACGGGGCCGGAAGTTTCTTTGATATTCACGCCCAGTTCATTCGCCACAATTCGGCTTAAAGTGGTTTTACCAAGTCCCGGTGGCCCATGAAATAAAATATGATCCAGCGCTTCGCCCCGCATTTTCGCCGCCTGAATAAATATTTTCAGGTTCTGTATGATCTGCTCCTGGCCCGCAAAATCACTGATAGCCGCCGGCCGGATATTGTTTTCAAACTCTTTATCCGCAGCAGACAAACCGCCTTTCTCCTTGTTTAAGTTCTCATTGGCCATGACCTGCAAGATGGAATGTTTTTTCCATTTAGGTTGTAGTTTTGTTGGATGAAATTCGAAGAATTCATTGCCAGCCTGGATCAGCATCAGCCTCCTGTTTCCCTTAGCGCCGAGTTAAAGTCGTTATGGTTTGATAAAAATGACGAATGGGAGCAGGCACATGATCTGGCGCAGGAGATTCCCGGCAGCAGCGGATCCTGGATCCATGCCTATCTTCATCGCAAGGAAGGCGACCAGTGGAATGCCGATTACTGGTACCGGAAAGCCGGGAAATCATCGCCCGCCAGCTCCCTCGACCAGGAATGGGAAGTCTTGGTTAAAGCATTTCTTTAACAGCTATTTTATCCGCAGGCTTGCCATTACCGGAAAATGATCCGATGAAAAACGCCCGCCCCAGGTTTGCGATAAAGTGGCGTGTTTTAAGACCTGCACCCCGTTTTTTACAAATACATAATCAATCGGCTGATCCGATACTTCTTTTGAAGCGAAACCCGTGAATGTTCCGGTTGGTCCGTAATGCGGCTTTGCAGATACCTGTTTTGCATCCGTCAGGCGCAGGGGATTTTGCGGGTCGGTGATTATCCGGATGGGTTCATCGCCGGGAGCGGCATTAAAATCGCCGGTTACAATTGCCGGGCTTTTTCCGGCAATCTCATTTACTTTTTTCAATACCAGCAGCGCGCTTTGCTTCCGGG
The DNA here is from genome assembly GCA_023427575.1 of Bacteroidota bacterium. GTDB lineage: Bacteria > Bacteroidota > Bacteroidia > Chitinophagales > Chitinophagaceae > Flavitalea. Next base: position 3,464 of record JAEZAY010000111.1, read on the forward strand.
CTTCTTTCCCCCGGTGGTCGAAATGGGTATTAAAAAAATAGAATTGCTTTTTGGTTTTTTTATCCTGAAATTTTGCCCAGGTCATGATCCGCGTGATAGCCGCATCCCAGCCTTTGGCGCCGGTGTCTGAAGTGTTTTGCGCGAGCCAGAAAGTAGCCGATTGCAGCAGTTTAAACCGGTTCGTATTGTATAAAATCGCTGAAAATTCTCCGGCCTCTTTACCATCTTCCCGGCCTACACCAATATGATCATAGCCGGGCAGCCGGTCTTTAAGATCGGTGAGCTGGCCATAAAACGCTTCCTGAACGCCCACAATATCGGCTTCATGAAAAAGTATCTGCGAAGCAGCGAAATCCTTCCGGTAAGGCCATGCATTGGCAGAATCGGATGCCGTATTTAAACGGATATTAAATGTAAACACATTAAAATCGGCCTGAGCGAATCCGGAAGCTACGGTGGCCAGCAGGATCAACGACAAAAAAAGTTTCTTCATATTAGAACAGCTTGGGGTAAAAATAAGGATAATACTGCTGAATTTTCCGGGCGGCATCCGGATACCTTTCATCCATTTCATAGTTGCGATTCTGTTCATTTCGATATCTTGAGCCGAATAAAAATCCGAATTATATGTTCAGAAAGAAAATGACCGGTTCCCTGTTGCTGATCCTGGCCACGGTAATCAGCCAGGCCCAGAGCAATCCATTATGGATGCGATATCCCGCCATTTCTCCGGATGGAAAAACAATTGTATTCAGCTATAAAGGCGATTTATACAAAGTGCCTTCAGCCGGTGGAAATGCGGTTGCCCTGACATTACACGAAGCGCATGATTTTATGCCCGTGTGGAGCCGGGATGGGAAATCGATCGCTTTTGCCAGCGACCGTTATGGAAATTTCGATGTGTATATTATGCCCTCCGCAGGTGGTACGGCGAAGCGCCTAACCTATCATTCGTCGAATGATTTCCCGAACGATTTCACCCCGGATAACAAACATGTTTTATTCGGAACCGTCCGCAATGATATATATACCAGCGTACGGTTTCCGCTTCGTGCCATGTTCCTCAAATTATACCAGGTGCCGGTAGATGGGGGCCGGTCGGTAATGTATCTTTCAGCCGGTTCTGAATCAGCAAAATTGAATGCCCGTGGTGACAAGCTGATCTTCCAGGACCGTAAAGGTTATGAAGATGCTTTCCGCAAAAGACATACTTCTTCGGTTACCCGTGATATCTGGATTTATGATCTCAAAAAAGATGAATACAGCCAGGTCTCCGATTTTGAAGGGGAAGACCGGGAGCCGATATGGTCGGCCGATGGAAATTCTTTTTATTTTTTAAGCGAAAAAAACGGGGCCCAGAATATTTATAAAAAATCAATCGGTTCAAACCAGGAGGTTCAGCTTACCAAATTCAAAGATCATCCGGTTCGTCATCTCACCCGTTCGGATGACAATACGCTTTCATTTTCTTATGCCGGCGAAATTTATACGATGAAGGAAGGTTCGGCGGCACAGAAAGTTTCGGTCAGCATCAATACGGATGCAAGAACCAATGAGGAGAAAATACTTCCGGTAAATAAAGATGTTACCCAAACGGCTCTTTCTCCCAATGGCAAAGAGATCGCGTTTGTGGTACGCGGCGAAGTGTTTGTAACCTCGGTGGAAGGAGGCATCACCAAAAGAATCACCAACACGCCGCAGCAGGAAAGAACAGTGGTTTTCAGCCCGGATGGTCGCTCGCTGATCTATGCTTCCGAGCGCGGCAATAGCTGGGATATTTACAGAACAACGATTACCCGCAATGAGGAGCCTTATTTTTATACTTCTACAGTGCTGAAAGAAGAGCCGCTGATTGCAACCGATGCAGAAGAGTTTCAACCGGTGATTTCGCCCGACGGAAAAGAGATCGCCTATTTGGAGGAAAGAAATATCATCAAAGTTTATAATCTCGATTCTAAAAAATCAAGAGTGATACTTCCAAAAGGAATAAACTTTTCCTATGCCGATGGAGATCAGTATTTCCAGTGGTCGCCCGATGGTAAATGGATCGCGTTCAATTCCAGCGAAGGAAGATGGCCCACCAGCGAAGTGGCTTTAATGAAAGCCGATGGTAGCGGAGAAAGAAAAAATCTGACCGAAAGCGGCTTTGCCGACCTGGCGCCCAAATGGGCTTTTGACGGAAAGGCATTGTTGTGGATCACCGACCGTGATGGCAAACAACCGCTGGCACTTCAGGGCGCGCGCGAAGTGGATGTTTATGCCATGTTTTTTGATCAGGAAGCTTATGACCGGTTTAAGCTGAATAAGGATGAATTCAGTTTGCTGAAAGAAAAAGAAGAAAAGGAAAAATCGGAATCTAAAAAAGACAGTGCCGATCTGAAGATTGCCCCTCCTGATAAAAACTGGAAACCGGAATTTGAAGGTTTGGAAAACCGTAAGTTGAGACTGACGATCAACTCCGGAAATATTTCGGATTATCTCCTGAGCAAGGATGGAGAAAAGTTGTTTTTCCTCGCCCGTATGGAAAAAGGTTATGATCTCTGGATGACCAACGCGCGTACAAAAGAAACCAAAATTGTGGCAAAGCTGGATGGAGGTCCGGGAGGAATGGATTTATCGAAAGACGGAAAAAATATCTTTGTGGTCAGTGGCGGGAAGATAATGAAAGTGGAGGCCGAAAGCGGAAAGGTTTCCCCCATCAGCGTAAATGGCGAAATGGTTCTTCAGGCAGCCGCTGAAAGAGCATATATTTTTGATCATGCATATCGGCAGGTAGCAAAAAAATTCTACGATCCAAAAATTCACGGGCTGAACTGGAAGGGTTACCGCGATGACTATGCGAAATTTCTTCCTCATATAAATAACAACTACGATTTCCAGGAATTGCTGAGCGAATTTCTGGGAGAACTCAATGCTTCACATACTGGTGGACGTTATAACCCGCAGCCGGAGAATGCCGACAATACCGCCAGCTTAGGTTTGTTGTATGACGAGATGCATTCCGGTAAAGGATTAAAGGTGATGGAAATTATTCAGGGCGGACCCTTTACCAAAGCAAGCACCAAAGTGAAAACCGGTGTGCTGATCGAAAAAATTGACGGGGAGGAAATCACCGAATCTTCCGACTGGAGCCGGCTTTTGAACCGGAAAGCAGATAAAAATGTGCTGATCAGCTTTTATGAACCCGGCACCAAACAGCGCTGGGATGAAGTTATTAAGCCAATAACGCAGAACCAGGAACAAAACCTTTTGTATGATCGCTGGGTAAGGATTATGCGCAAACAGGTGGATGAGCTTTCCGGAGGAAAAGTTGGTTATGTGCATGTTCGGGGCATGAACGATGGCAGCTACCGCACGGTTTTCGAGGAGGTGTTGGGGAAATCGGCGACGAAAGAAGCACTGATCGTAGA
>JAEZAY010000112.1 GCA_023427575.1 Bacteroidota bacterium
TGGGTAATCAGCGACCCATTATAAGCATTGTATAATGCCTGCCCTTCACCATCGCCCGGAATCCATTTTCCGGTAATGTAATTTTCCAGTTTTTTCATATCAGCAATCCGGTTAATTAGCCAATTTACAACGCTTTTTTTGCTTGCCCCTTTTAGAAAAAGGTTTCCACCCCCTGCTGGCTTACCTTTACAGTTTTATCGAATAGTTTAAATATGAATCGTATGAATTGGATGAAAATGCCCGTGCTTCTGTTGATGGCGATTGCTGTTTATGCCTGTTCCGACAGTCCTGGCAACCGTGATATCTCCGAACGCAGCGATGGGTACACTAAAATTTTAAAAACCCGCGAAGACTCGCTTTACAACGAGGTAATGGAAGGGCATGATATCGGTATGGCACGGATCGGAAAGCTAAGGCGTCAGATCAATGTGGTGCAGGCCAAACTGGACTCCGTCAAGGTTTTGAAAGGAAATGCCGCTGACAGGCTGAAAGATTCCCTCACCTTGATATTGCAGGACCTCAAATCCGCCGATGCCGGAATGAATCTCTGGATGGACGAATTTCAGCCTGATTCGGCCAGGGGAGATGAATCCCGCAGGATCAATTATCTCGAAAACGAAAAGCTAAAGGTGGAAAAGGTTAGAGACCAGATCTTAAACAGCCTGCAGCGTGCCGATTCAATTCTGAAATAGTTCGCAACTACTGTTACTGGTCCAGTCCGAACTGGCGCAGATGATGTTTGGCATGTTTATACAGGAGGCGGATCAGCCCTTCCTGATCCAGCTCGCCGAACATCGGGTTTTCGGTCTTCAGGTCCGGATCTTTTTCAAATGATTCCAGCAGATCTTTCAGCTCCAGCTGCAGTTCGGCAATCGATGCCTGCATGGTGTCGTTGCGGGGTGCCGGCGGAGTTTCGGGAAGCAGGGGGTTTCTCATGTTTTCGCGAAAAGGCCTTTCGCTCATTAAAAACTCCCGGCTTTTCTGTAAAACTGCTTCTTCGTATAAAACGGGAAGTTTCTGTTGGCCATTTACAACCCGGATGGAATCGGTAAAATGTTCTACCATTTGTTGGCCGTTCATGATGCCCCATTTGCCGGCGGCATCGGGGGCCAGATGTTTCAGGTGGAATATAAAATCATTGGTCAGAAAATCTTGTTTGCTGTTCATCATCCGTTCAGGGGTTTAAATTCAAAGGTTCGGAAGATAACAAAAAAAGCCATGATTACCATGGCTTTGAAGTGAAAATGATCTTTATATTCAGGCTAAAGCCTTCGATTCGATTTCCCTGCATAAAGCATCGAAGATTTCATCAATGCTTCCTTCTCCTTTCACCCTGTGCACTTTATTAAACTGTTGGTAATGGCCCGCCACCGGCGCCGTTTTTGTTTCATATTCACTAATCCTGGCCCTGATAATGGTTTCGTTTACATCATCGCTGCGGCCGGAAGTTTTCCCGCGGTTTAACAGTCGCCCGATCATCTCCTCCTCACTCACCTCCAGGGCAAGAACGGCTGAAATCGCTGCATTTTTTTCGCGAAGCAATTCATCCAGTGCTTCCGATTGTGCCACCGTGCGGGGAAACCCGTCAAAAAGAAATCCTTTGGCTTCAGGGTTTTGTTCAATGGCGGAACGGATCATGCCAATAACCACGGAATCCGGAACCAGCTGCCCCTGATCCATAAAAGCCTTCGCTTCCAGTCCCAGCTTCGTTTTTTCAGCTATCTCGCGTCGCAGAAGATCCCCTGTTGACAAATGGATCAAACCATATTTTTGAATTAATTTTTCAGACTGGGTACCTTTTCCGCTTCCCGGAGGGCCAAATAAAATTAAATTGAACATTTTCAAATTTCTTGTTTCGTGAGCCGGTTTGTTTTTTCGTGGTAAATATAAACCAGTGATGTTAAAAATCCTCTAACATTTCACAGAATCCTATTAAAATCTTCTAAAACGGACTGAAACATTAGAGTAAAGATTATGTTAATGAAGAAAATGAAGCGCTGTATTGGTATCCGCGAAGCTGCTAACAAACGTACCTTTATAGTCAACGTTTTTTATATGCGCAGAATAATTTCAATGGCCGGTTTTATGATTCTGGTGTTGATCCAGAGCTGCGGTTACTCGCAGTCGCCGGCCGAAAAAAATAAAAAAACAACAATGGACGAAAAGAAAGAACTGAACCCGGTGTTTTCGAGAAATGACAGCACGAAAGTAAATCTGAGTGATGAAGAATGGAAGAAAATCCTCCCAGCCGAAGTGTATGCAATTGCCCGGCAGAAGGGAACGGAAAGGCCCTGGACCAGTAAATTTGAGACTTCAAAAGAAATCGGAACCTATCATTGTGCGGCTTGCGGCAATGCCCTGTTTTTGAGTGATACCAAATTCGAAAGCGGCTGCGGATGGCCCAGCTTTTACCAGCCGGTATCGAAAGGAAGTATTATTTATGAACCCGATCATTCGCACGGCATGACCCGGACGGAAGTGCTTTGTGGCAGGTGTCGCAGTCATTTGGGCCATGTATTTGAAGACGGTCCTCCGCCAACGGGCCTTCGGTATTGCATTAACGGGGTGGTACTGGATTTCGATAAAAAGAAATAAGTTGGAATCTTCCTGCTCCCAGCTGGCATTGCCTTTCCCTATCTTTGCGCCGTGAGAAAAAAGAATAAAAATACGGTGCTCTCCAATGTACTGGTGGAAGACTATGCCGCGGAGGGAAAATCGCTGGCGCGGATAGATGGGAAGGTGGTGTTTATTGAAGATGCCGTTCCCGGCGACCGCGTGGATGTGCGCCTTTCAAAAAATAAAGCCGATTGGGCTGAGGGCAGGGCCATCCATTTTCATGATTATTCGGCCGAAAGAGTGGATCCATTCTGCGCGCATTTTGGAGCTTGCGGAGGTTGCCAATGGCAGATGCTTCCATATGAAAAGCAGCTACAGTATAAAAATACGCAGGTAATCGAAACGCTGAAACGGATCGGGAAACTTCCGTTGCCACCGGCTTTTGAACCGATTGGCGCCCAGCCCACGCGGCGGTACCGCAATAAGATGGAATATACTTTCGGAACCAAACGGTTTCTGCTTCCTTCCGAATTAAGCGATCCGTCCATATCGGCGCATCAGCATGTGGCGGGTTTTCATGCCCGCGGCCTCTTTGACAAAGTGGTGGATATCCGTGAATGTCATTTGCAGGAAGAACCCACCAACCAGATCCGGCTGGCCGTTCGGGATTATGCCATGGAGCGCGATCTTTCTTTTTATGATATCCGGAATCATCAGGGTTTTCTCCGGACCATGCAGTTGCGGATTTGCCGCAGTGGTGAAATTATGGTGAATCTTGTTTTTGGCCAGGAAATGGAAGCGGAAAGAACCGCGCTGCTGGATTTTGTCATGGAAAAATTTCCGGCCATTACAACCCTTTTGTATACGATCAATACCAAAAAAAACGACAGTCTTTACGACCTGCAGCCCGAAACCTATTATGGCAAAGGATATGTGGTTGAAAAGCTGGAAGACTTTCAGTTTAAAATCGGACCGAAATCATTTTTTCAGACGAACACGGCCCAGGCCGAAAAATTGTACCAGGTAACCCGTGAATTTGCCGGAATGTCGGGGAAGGAGATTTTATATGATCTGTACTGTGGATCCGGCAGCATTGGAATATTTCTGAGCAGGAAAGCGTCAAAGGTAATAGGAGTGGAGATGGTGAAAGAAGCGGTGGAAGATGCAAAGGAGAATGCCGCCTGGAATAAGGTGGAGCATGCTTCGTTTTTTGCGGGTGATGTGATCCGGATCTGCGATGATGTTTTTTTCAGCAAACACGGCAGGCCCGATGTGATTGTAACCGATCCGCCAAGAGCTGGAATGCACGAGGATCTTGTTAGGAAAATAAATGAAATGGAAGCAAAAACCCTGGTGTATGTAAGCTGTAATCCGGCTACCCAGGCCAGGGATCTAAACCTTCTCTCCGATAAATATGAAGTGACGGCCATTCAGCCTGTAGATATGTTTCCTCATACTTTCCATATCGAAAATGTAGTTAAACTGCGTTTGAAGAATCAGGCAGGTTAAGGCGAAACGATGAAACAATCCGATATTAGCAAACATTAAAACCAGAGAATGCAACAAATAAGGCCCACCGGATTTGGAAGTATACCACCCGTTATAAAGAACCTGCTAATAATAAACGCATTAGTATTTTTCGCGCAGAGCACGATAGGAAATGGTTCGCTGTTCGATATGTCGAATCTTTTTGCCCTGCATGATTTCCGCTCTTATTATTTCCGGCCGCATCAGTTGGTTACGCACATGTTTATGCACGGTGATTTCTGGCATTTGTTTTTTAACATGTTTGTATTATGGATGTTTGG
>JAEZAY010000147.1 GCA_023427575.1 Bacteroidota bacterium
AAATATAACGGATTCGGCTATCCGACGATTGCTGTTTGATGCCGGCGACGATATTGACGCGCTGATGATGCTTTGTGAAGCCGATATAACATCTAAGAACAAACGAAAAGTTCAGCGTTATCTCGACAATTTTGAACTGGTACGCAAACGGCTGCGCGAAGTGGAAGAAAGCGATCAGATCCGTAACTGGCAGCCCCCGCTAACCGGGGAACACATCATGCAAATTTTCGACCTTCCGCCGGGAAAGGTTGTGGGAGAATTAAAAAACATTATCCGGGAAGCAATTCTGGATGGCAAAATCAGCAATGACTATGAAGCCGCATACCAGTTGCTGCTGGAAAAAGCCGCTGAAAAAGGGTATAAGCCGCAATCCTGAACATTGCCGGAAAATCTGTTGTATTGAACTGAAGCCGGATTCCGCCTATCAAACAGGGTTTATGCGGCGGGCAATCTGCTGTTTCCATATTTAGTGCTATTTTTGATCCGAGGCTTTGTAAAAGAATCTTGTATTATTAATTCAGTTCAGTCATGGCAATTTTGAAGTTCCGGATATATTTTGAAGAAGATGACTGCGTGTACAGGGATGTGGTGATTAAACATACGCAAACCTTTCTGCAACTTCATCAGGCTATTCTGAAGGCCTATGAGTTCGACAGCAAACACGGGGCAACCTTTTTCCGAAGCAACGATCATTGGCAGAAGGGCCGGGAAATCTCGCTCGAAGTTTATAACAGATCATACAAGGTTCCGCCTCTGATGATGAGTGAAACCAATATTGGTTCTGAAATTAAAGACCCGAATCAAAAGTTTATTTATCATTACGACTTTGTAAAGGGATGGTCCTTTCTGGTCGAACTCATAAATGTATCAAAAGAAGAAAGTTCGAAGATAGAATACCCCGCGGTAGTTAAAACCGAGGGAATCGCTCCTTCACAATATGGAACCAAAGGGTTGGTAGGCGATAAGTTATCGGAGGTGGAAGAAAAATATGACCTTAGCCGTGGTGCCGAAGGATTCAGCCTTGAAGGCGGTGATGATGTGGATTCCGGCCTGGCTGACGGCAGTGGAGAAGAGGAAGCCGGTGAAGAAGATATTTAATTGCAATAAAAGACGGGAAATACGCTAAGCCCCGCAGATCCAGCATTGAAAAATAAAACCGTTATTGTTATCGCAGGACCCACTGCATCCGGTAAAACCGCCCTGGCTATTCAGGTAGCAAAGCATTTTCAAACGGAAATCATTTCCGCCGACTCACGTCAATGCTTCCGCGAAATGAATATCGGCGTTGCAAAGCCTTCTCCCGGCGAGCTCAGCGCAGTAAAACATCATTTCATCGATTCGCATTCCATTACGGAAGAAATCAGTGCCGCTGTATTTGAATCCTATGCATTAAAGACCGCAGAGGATTTGTTTAGAACCAACGATTACATAGTGATGGCAGGTGGTACGGGTCTTTACATTAAGGCCTTTGCCGAGGGCATTGATTATATTCCCGATGTGGATCCTGAAATCCGTTCAGCCGTTCAGGAGGAATATAAAAAGGGGGGTATCGCCCTGCAACAGCAAATGATAGCGGGTGAAGTCCCCGGCTATTTTAGCGGGGGTGAAATTCACAATCCACACCGGCTTATGCGGGCGCTGGAAGTAAAAAGATCGACCGGGCTTTCGATCCGGCATTTTCAGAAAGGGAAAAAAGCAAAAAGAGCTTTTAATCTGATCCGGTTTGCCACCGATCTGCCAAAAGAAGTTCTGCATGAAAACATCCGGCTTCGGGTTGATAAAATGAAAGAAGCCGGACTGGAGGAGGAGGTCAGATCATTAATGCCTTACCGGTATTTAAAGCCACTTAAGACTGTGGGCTATTCGGAACTGTTCCGGTTCTTTGATGGCGAAATCAGCCGCGAGGCGGCGTTTGAAGAGATCAAAAAAAATACCCGGCAATATGCAAAGCGCCAGCTGACCTGGTTTAGAAAAGACCCCGACTTTAACTGGATTGATCCAGCAGATGCAAAGAAGCTGATAGCAATGGTTCCCGATGCATGAGACTTTTCCTAAATCAAGCATGTGACTTATACGAATGATAAGCATTTGTACTTAATCTTCGGTAAATTTTCCAATCAGACTTGCATTAAAACTTCCAAATTGTTATGCGATCTAAAGGCGCGGTTGTTACTTTATATAGCAGATACCGATATCCCAGGAAAGCTTTCCCTGCATATAATTGTTCCTATGAAAACAATGTTAACTGGTTAAGGTAAACAACCGCTTAAACATTAAACCCCGTCGCAAAGCACGGGGTTTGTTTTTATAAAAAATTTCTGGCTAAAATTTTACTCCAAACGTAAGCAGAAGGTTGCCGGTTCCTTCTCTCAAATCCGAATACACATTCAGGCGGGGAGCTTCCAGTCTGTAAGGAAAATGCACATCCCTGTGCAAACTGTGAACATAGGCGAGGTCGACGAAGAAGCCTTTGTTTCGATATCCCAGGCCTCCGGAAACATTCATTTTCCGGGCTTTTAGCTGATCATCATCGTAAGGACTACCATACCATGCGAATCCAAGCCTGGTCATCAGCGTATTAAATTTTAATTCACCGCCAACCCGGAAGTTAAAGGCTCCTTTATAAATTTCCTTAACAATATCATTCATCCCCTTGAACTCATCGTTGCTTTGTCCGGTATTTCCCGCTGCAAACCGGTTGCCGCCATAATTCAGGTATTCCACGTCGGCGGTGATAAATCCCTTCTGATTCCTGACATCTGCGGCTTCACTGATTACATAGGAGCCGCCCACAATGAATCGCCAGGGCGTACGCAGGTCATATTTAAATTCCGGAACATTGTTGTTGTTCACATCCGTTGCGTTCACCGAAAAAACATCCTGACCAAGGTCCAGGTCGGTAGTAAGCTTTGAATTAAAACGGTCGGTTAATCCATATAATGTGGGGGTATGAACGGTAAGGCCTAAACGAACCTGGGATGCGGGCTTTAAAATGAAGCCCAGCTTTGCATTAATCCCAAGCCCCTTCGATGTATAATCTTCTGTGTATTTGGCAGAGGTGAATTCATTATTGCCGGTTCCATTCGCATCGGTTTCGGTGTATTCCGTAACCCGGCCATAGTTTACGATCGGAACGCCAATACTTCCCCCGATGTAAAATTTATCGTCCATATTTCCTGCAAACCCAAATGCCAGTTCGGTAATCCCGCCCGAGGTTCTTATCGAATTATCCTGGTTCAGATCCCCTGCCAGCTCAGCCCTGGAAATCACGGTGGGCAATCCGGAAGAGGAATCAATATCTACCAGATAGGTATATAGTCCCATTTTGGTAAGCAGTGAAACATCCAGGCTATTTAACGCGTCGTCCACAATTTGCTGATCACTGCGGTTTGGAAATCGGTTCCGGCTGTCTTCATAAAAACCATAAAACTCATTGGCCATGTTTTCGGAAAAAGAGCTATAATCGTTTAAACCGGAATAGCGGATATTGTTATTGAAGTTAGCCGTTCTGTTCACCGCAATGCTGAAGGCGGAACTCGTCCACCTGCTGTACCGGTTCGAGTTGGACCATACCACGCCGGAGGTTCCGAGATTAAATTTGGCTTCCGAATCGGCTTTGGTGGTAGAGCCCAAAAAGCTTCCTTTGTTATTTAAAAGACTTAGTCCCGGCGATAAAACCAACTCACCGGTTTTATATAAACCCAAACCAGCCGGATTTACAAATACCGAACTGATTTCACCGCCCAGAGAGCTCATGGCGCCTCCGATGGCCTGCTGCCTTGCGGTTCCTGATGGTATATTCCAGCTCATCCTCAATGCATCTTCGGGAAGCTGCGCGAAAATCGGCTGGAGTGTCGCCATCAGTCCAATTACCAAAAAACATCTTTTCATACTGCTGATCTTTCTTCTGTTTTGTATATCTGCACAAAAAAGAGGAAATAAAATTCAAGTTGGTCTCAAATCCCATTTCCTCTATAGTATTTTCAGAATGGCCGGAATTGATTAGTTCCCTCTGGTAGGCCGGCTCACTCCGCCTCCGCCGCCAGTACTACCGCCGCCGCCGGAAGAACTGCTTCTAACCGGTGAGGGACTATCGTAGGAGCGCGATGGCGTATATGTTCTTGTTGGTCTTTCGGAAGCCGAACCGGGTGAATACCGGTCATTGGTCCGGTTATTACCGTTGCTAAATGCCTTGCGGATAGAGGATCCCAGTCTTGGATTTTCCGCTCTTGATGGAGCAGGACTGGTATAATACCGGTTGTTAAGCGTAGGACGCGGATTGTAATACCCTTTGTTCGTATAGGTTCCGGGATTGAATGTCATTAAACGTTGGTACGCTGCCGGATTGTTTTTCGGGTTAACCACCACTACACCGCCGTAATACGGATTGTAAAAGTTATTCCAGTGCCAATAGGAATTAAATCCTGAATAGCCCCAGGTATTCATGGGTGAATAGCCAAAGGAAGGACCGAAGGCATAATATGAATTGAAGGAATGATATGGGTTATAGTTCCAGCTCATCATATTGTAATCGTCGAAAGCCGACCAGCGGTAGCGGTTTCGTACCATCATCCGCAGGTAGCGATCGTTCGGATGTACATAATAGTCATCTTCGTATCGGCTGGAAGGACGGTAATTCGATCCGCTGCGGTAATCCTGCCTTTCCACCTGCACGTATGCATCGGCTTCACGGCCGGGTGAATAGTAAACATCATCGGGGGTCTGCCCGCTGCGATATGCTGTGGTACAACTGCTGAATGCAACCAGTACCCCGGCAAATAATATTATGAATCTTGTGCTCATACGGAATGATTTAGTTTCTTTTCTTCTGACTTTCCTACTTTTGCGACTTCAAAGCGTAAGTTACATAAAAAAGACAGCGTTTTTGGGAAAAAGATTACAGGCAGACTGTTAAAAAAGAGGTAATTAGAGCCTGCGATTTTAATTGGTGGTTTAACTGCGGCAAAGATGCCGGAACCGGTAAAAAAAGGCAAAATATTCAAAGCAGAAATCAGAAATGAGTAAAGAAATTACTTCACGAACGCAGGATTATTCGCAATGGTATAATGATTTGGTGATAAAAGGTGAACTGGCCGATTATTCAGCGGTGCGGGGATGTATGGTGATCAAGCCGTATGGATTTTCGTTATGGGAAAATATGCGCGATGCGCTGGATAAAATGTTTAAAGATACCGGTCACGTAAATGCGTATTTCCCCCTGTTTGTACCAAAAAGCCTTTTTGAAGCCGAGGAAAAAAATGCCGAAGGGTTTGCAAAGGAATGCGCAGTGGTTACGCATTACCGGCTGGTGGCCGACCCGGTAAATCAGGGGAAGCTGATTGTGGATCCTCAGGCTAAGCTGGAAGAAGAACTGATCGTGCGGCCAACCAGTGAAGCAATTATCTGGAACACTTACAAGGGATGGATCCAGTCTTACCGCGACCTGCCCTTGCTGATTAATCAGTGGGCGAATGTAGTCCGCTGGGAGATGCGCACCCGGCTTTTCCTTCGTACGGCAGAATTTTTATGGCAGGAAGGCCATACAGCACATTCCACCGCGGAGGAAGCCGTTGCTGAAACCCGCCAGATGCTGGATGTTTATGCCGATTTTGCCGAAAACTGGATGGCATTGCCCGTGATCAAAGGGGTAAAATCGGAATCGGAGCGTTTTGCCGGTGCCGTAGACACGTATTGCATTGAAGCGCTGATGCAGGATGGAAAGGCATTGCAGGCTGGCACTTCGCATTTTCTCGGACAGAATTTCGCAAAAGCTTTTGATGTAAAATTCTCTGATAAGGACAATAAGCTGGATTATGTTTGGGCTACCAGTTGGGGTGTTAGCACGCGTCTGATAGGAGCGCTGGTAATGGCTCATAGCGATGATGAAGGATTGGTGCTGCCACCGCGGATCGCACCACTGCAGGTTGCGATCGTGCCCATTTATAAAGGCCAGGATCAGAAAGACCAGATTGATGGAAAAGTGAAGGAGATCATGGCAGAGTTAAAAAACAAAGGGATCCGGGTAAAATATGATAATAGTGAAAATGCAAGGCCGGGATGGAAATTTGCTGAGTATGAAAAAAAGGGTGTGCCGGTTCGGATTGCCCTGGGCGCCCGCGACCTGGAATCTAACGTAGTGGAAATAGCCAGAAGAGATACAAGAGAAAAAAAGACTGTTTCCCTGGAAGCATTGTCTGATCATATCGCGGCCCTGCTGGACGAAATCCAGAACGCCATGTTTGAAAAAGCCCGGGCCTACCGCGATGAACATATCACCGAAGTAAACAGCTGGGAAGAGTTTAAATCGGTACTGGAATCAAAGGGAGGATTTATTTCAGCTCATTGGGACGGAACGGAAGAATCCGAAAACAGGATTAAAGAGGAAACCAAAGCGACCATCCGGTGTATTCCACTTGATCAAAACAAGGAAGAAGGGAAATGTGTGTTTTCCGGCAGGCCCTCGGTAGGAAGGGTGTTGTTTGCACAGGCTTATTAAGCAGGATCAGCCTCACTCTTCATTCGATTTGCGAACGGTTCTTTCATAAATTTCCTGTTTTAACTATAGTAAATTTTAAAACAGGCCCCTTTATCTAATTTGAAAATGTGATAATGTGATAATGTGATAATGTGTAAATCATTAGTGTCCGGGTAAATGTATTCCGGAGCCCGATTTTTTTACTCCACTTTTTTCTAAAAAAAAGTGGAAGGGTTCATTTACAATGACTGCTCCTAATTTACTATTGATGCGGGTTTCAGGCAAATAGCAAGTTTCGATGTCGGAAGTCTGGTGTCGTTACACGAAAAGTATTCTTATTATGCTTTGCTTTTCTTATCTGCTTTGCGGGAAAATAAAAAGAAAACAAGCAGGAGTGTCCGGGTAAATGTATTCCCCCGGGGCCTCGGAAGAAATCCGTTTCAATTTTTAGGATTTATTCCGGAGCCCGATTTTTTTACTCCACTTTTTTTCTAAAAAAAAGTGGAAGGGGTCATTTACAATGACGGCTCCTAATTTACTGTTGATGCGGGTTTCAGGCAAATAGTAAGTTATTACCCGGACACCAATAGTCCGAAGTACGGTTTCGATGTCGGAAGTCTGGAG
>JAEZAY010000148.1 GCA_023427575.1 Bacteroidota bacterium
AGATGGTAAACGGCAGGGAAATCAGGCGCTCCTTTTCAATCTGCAGCAGTCCGGCCGACAAAGAACTGAGAGTGGCGGTTAATCAGATTCCCGGGGGCCGGTTTTACGGGTTTGCCAATACAAAACTCAAAGCCGGCGAAACCATCGAAGTCCTGCCTCCATCCGCTCGCTTTGGCACTCCTTAAAATCCAAAAAATCGCCATCATTATCTGGCCATCGCCGCGGGCAGTGGTATTACACCCATCATCTCCCTGATCAAAACAATTCTTGCCGAAGAACCGCAAAGTAAATTCACCCTTCTTTTTGGGAACCGCACAAAATCATCGATCATATTCCGCGAAGAGCTGGAGGGCCTGAAAAACCGCTATATGAACCGGCTGGTGATTCATCATATTCTTAGCCGCGAAAATATGGATGCCGCTATTTACAGCGGCAGAATTGATGGCGAAAAGCTGGATCAGTTTAACGATAAACTGGTTCAGTTCAGGCGGATGGATCATATCTTTTTATGTGGTCCGCCGGAGATGATCTTTGCCGCAAAAGACTGGCTGACCGATAAAGAGATTGCCCCCGATAAAATCCATTTTGAACTTTTTCTGACCCCGGGAAAATCAGTTAAACCAGAATCTGAGGCCAGTGCCGGCTCAGAACCCGATTCGGAAAAAACGGCAGCAGTAACAGTGAATCTGGATGGAAACAGGGTTGAAATATTAATTCCCTATAACGGCGAATCCATCCTCGACGCCGCGCTAAAACAGGGCCTCGACCTGCCCTTTGCCTGCAAGGGTGGCGTCTGCGCAACCTGTAAAGCCAGGCTGGTTCAGGGCGAAGTAACAATGGATTCAAATTATTCGCTGGAAGCCGATGAGCTTAAAAATGGTTTCATACTCACCTGCCAGTCGCACCCCCGCTCAGAAAAGGTGCTGGTAGACTTTGACCTTCGCTGATCTGCCGGATTGCTACCAGACAAAAGTATAAACGGCATTTCCCGCCAACGTGAAGGAGAACTGCTGAGATCCAGCCATTACTGAAATGGCTTTGTTCCCACTGTTCTCATTCAGTACTATCAATACTTTTTTACCATCGGGATTTAAAAATGCCACATTATGGATTTGATCCGCAGCCAGATTATTTGATTCTATCCTTTTTGCACCCGGCATTATAAAACGGCCGGCATGACCGATGGCATAATACTCCTCGTTGCGAATCACGGAACCGGTACTTGTAACGGTAACCACCCCCCGACAATTGGAACAACCGTTGTTCCGGGGGCCATCATTTTCATCCAGTGCTAGGTTCCAGAATAGCGCGTTCTTACTATAATTACGGGTTGTTCCGATAATGATGTTTTTAAGATACCAGGGAAGATTATCGCGAAATAAAGGAGCCCAGCGGCCGCCCGAAATCTCGGTAAAATAAAGCGCCTTTTCCGGATGCTGATCATACAATGTTTTCATAGCGCTTACATTACCCGCATAAGCGTGAAAAGCTGTCCCATCTATGTATCGGGCGGCTGCAGGATAATTCAGAACACTGTCGCCATAATCCGGGCGATCCCAGTTGTGATCATACGCGATGATTTTAGTCCGGAGATTATTTTCTTCAAGCATTGGTCCCAAAAAATCACCAATAAAAACCCTTTGCCCGGAAGCATACATAAGCATGCTGGGGTAGGATACCGTGCTATGAAGGGGTTCATTTTGCACAGTGATGGCGTTTATAACGATTCCCTCTTCTTTCATTGACTTGATATACTGAACTAAATACCTCGCGTAAGCAGGATAATACTCCGGCTTTAATTGCCCGCCGTTTAAACTGTTACTGGTTTTCATCCAGGCGGGGGCCGACCAGGGGCTGGCCATAATTTGAAGCTGCGGGTTTATTTCCAAAATCTTTTTTAAGAGGGGAATCAGATCTTCCCGGTCTTTTTCAAGTGAAAACTCCTTCATCAGAGTATCACCGGGGCTGGAATGATACGTATAATTTCCCGTAGAAAAATCTGAGGCCCCAATGGTAATCCGCAAATAGTCGATCCCTATGCCCTGTTTTGTAAACAATTGTTTTAATAGTTCCTCTCTTGCGGCGGCGGACAGGTTTCGGTTTATTACATAGGATGAAGAGCCGGTGAGTGCTGCGCCAAAACCATCCATTGTTTGATAACTGATTCCGGAATTTACCGTAATCCGGGGAGCCGATCCCGTTTCAACCCCAAAAGGAATACTGTCTTTTCTGGATAATAGCGAGGTTTTATCGCCCTTCGTTTCCCATACCGCAATGGCATTTGCCGGAGTAGGCGGATCAGGCCGGGGCCCCGGATCAGAGCCTGATTTTTTGCATTGCAGCCCGGTAATCACCAGGATCAGAAGCCATGAAGCACAAATCGTTGTTCTCATAATCACTATTGGGTTCAAAACTAATCATTGATAAATGGAAGCTGAAATAAACCCGGATCCCTGATCGCCGGAATATTTTTTCTGACCAGGCAGCATTAGACTACCTTACTCTTATTAAAACAAATCGAGAGCTTTTACATTCTCTAAAAAAGATCCGGTTCCTCATTAATAAAATACTGGATGCAAAACTTAACAACTAACGGCTGTTAGCGACAGCCGATTTTCATTATCTTTGAAAATACCAGATTTATCAAAGCGATGGACAGCAGAGAACTTATTTTTCAACAAAAGATTGATGAAGAAATCCGGATTGAGCCGCGTGACTGGATGCCGGATAAATACCGCGAAACCCTGATCCGTCAGATAAGTCAGCATGCGCATTCCGAAATTGTAGGGATGCTTCCTGAAGGAAACTGGATTACCCGGGCACCTACTTTGAAAAGAAAGGCCACATTGATCGCGAAAGTGCAGGATGAGGCCGGTCATGGCCTGTATCTCTATTCCGCAGCCGAAACATTGGGCATTTCGCGGGAAGAAATGATTTCGCAGTTGTTATCCGGAAAAGCCAAATATTCTTCCATTTTTAATTATCCCACGCTTAGCTGGGCCGATATTGGCGCCATTGGCTGGCTGGTAGACGGAGCAGCCATTATGAATCAGGTGCCTTTATGCCGGGCTTCGTATGGACCATATGCGCGGGCCATGGTTAGAATTTGCAAGGAAGAAAGTTTTCATCAGCGCCAGGGATTTGAAATCCTGTTGATTTTAAGCCGTGGCTCCCAGGCCCAGAAAAGGCTTTGCCAGGATGCCATTAACCGTTGGTGGTGGCCATCCGTGATGATGTTTGGACCCAATGATGATGCATCACCGCACAGTGCCCAAAGCATGAAATGGAAAATTAAACGTTTCACAAATGATGAGCTCCGGCAAAAGTTCGTCGATATCTGTGCAGAACAGGTGAAACTTCTGGGAATGACCCTTCCCGATCCGGAATTACGGTTTAATCCGGAAAGGCAGCATTATGATTTTGGCGCGATTGACTGGGAGGAATTCTGGAATGTAATCCGGGGAAATGGCCCCTGCAACAAGGAGCGCCTTTCAGCCCGCCAGGAAGCCCATGAAAATGGACGCTGGGTAAGGGAAGCCGCCCTGGCCTTTGCTGAGAAAAGGAAATCGAGGGCAGGTAAAGCTGCCTGAACCGCTTAACTTAATTTGTATGGATCAAAATACTGAATGGCCGCTGTGGGAGGTTTTTATTCGAAGCCGTCAGGGCCTCGATCATAAACATGCTGGCAGTTTGCATGCCGCTGATGCGGCGATGGCGCTGGAAAATGCCCGGGATGTTTATACCCGCCGGATGGAAGGTATCAGTATCTGGGTGGTAGAAAGCAAATATATCCATGCCTCCAGCCCCGATGAAGCCGAATCTTTTTTTGAACCGGCCAATGATAAAATTTACCGGCATCCCACGTTTTACGATCTGCCCGAAGACCTAAAACATATCTAATCCTGATCATGGATAAAATTCAGGCATACAGCGAATATTTATTGCATCTGGCCGATAATTCCCTGATCCTGGGACATCGTAACAGCGAGTGGACCGGCCATGGACCTATTCTGGAACAGGATATCGCTCTTTCCAATATTGCACTGGACCTGATTGGACAGGCAAGGCATTTTTACCAATATGCCGCCGACTTAATTGGTACCGAAACAGGTATAGATACCGATGAAGATAAACTTGCCTATTTACGCGACGGCCATGATTTCAAAAACTGTCTTTTAGTAGAACAGCCGAATGGCCATTGGGGAAACACCGTATTACGGCAATTTTTGTTCAGCTCCTATCAATATTTGCTATATCAGCAATTATTGGGCAGCAAGGATAAAACGATTGCGGCTATTGCCGAAAAATCGTTGAAAGAAATTACCTATCACCTGCGATGGAGCAGCGAGTGGGTTATCCGCCTGGGCGATGGAACAGAAGAAAGTCATGAAAAAATGAAGAACGCTCTTACGACCTTATGGAGGTTCACGGATGAACTGTTTGCCCCTGCTTCTTATGAAATAGCGGTTGAAGCGGCCGGAATTGGGATCAGCCCAATTGATTTGAAAGCGAAATGGATGGAAATGGTTCAGCAGATCCTTACAGAAGCGCTATTATTTCAATACCTTGAAACCATAGATCCCCGTTCGGCGCTGACCGGGGGTAAAACCGGGATCCATACAGAACATCTGGGATATATTCTTTCAGAAATGCAGTTTTTGCAAAGGGCCTATCCGGGTTGCGAATGGTAAAATGGTAAACAAGATAAAACATATCGATTCGGCACTGATCCCTGAAATCCGCACCCTTCTGGGCAGGATCAACGATCCGGAAATTCCGGTGCTTAGTATAACTGATCTGGGTATTCTCCGGGATGTACTTATTGATTATTCCGGTGAAAATCCGCAACTGGTGGTGAAGATAACTCCAACCTATTCAGGCTGCCCCGCAATGAACGTGATTAGCATGCAGATCCGGATGAGCCTGCTTGAACACGGATATGACAATGTGAGAATTGAAACGGTTTTATCACCTGCATGGACAAGCGACTGGATGAGCGCGGAAGGAAAAGATAAATTGAAATCCTATGGGATCGCAGCGCCCAATCCTACCCAAACCGTTTGTCATATGGATTTGTTCCGGATGGATGAAGCTGTTCAATGCCCCTTGTGCAACAGCTACAATACCAGCCTGGTAAGCC
>JAEZAY010000004.1 GCA_023427575.1 Bacteroidota bacterium
GCCAATCCCAGTGGGGCAACCACCATTACCCATACATCATTCCAATTGCGGGCATAGGCGATCCCTGTTCCTGAGGCCAGGTTCACGGGAATGTATTCACCCTCGCTGAACAATTCCGGATAATCGCGGCGAAGTTTTAGCGCCAGATGAGTTACATAAAGTTTTTGAGCCCCTGCATCCTGATGGCGGTTTATAAATTCCAGTAACTGAACCTGATTGGATTCAAGGGCCTGAATTTCATGCAGGATTTTTTTCCGTAATTCATAATCTACCGGCCGGCGGTTATCAGGGTCTACCAGACTTAAATCCCAAAGCTCCGTACCCTGGTAGGTATCGGGAATACCGGGCGCCGTTAAACGAATCAGGGTTTGGATGCAGGAATATATTGATGCCAGGGGAAAAACTTTAATAAAGAAGGGCAAAAAGGAAGCGAGAAAAGTATGATTCGGATCAAACAATGCTTTAATAAAGTCATGACAGGCCTTTTCGTATTCGGCCGATGGATTTGCCCAGCCGGTATTTTCCTTTGCCTCGCGCAGCACCTTGGTATAATACTCAAGAACACGTTCAATAAAGCCTTCGTTTACAACTGCGGTTTCAGGAAAAGCGCCCAATACGGCCTGGTAGATAAAATACTCCTCACTTGCATTGGGCGCCTCCCTGCCATTTATTATGGTTTTCAGTTTATGGTTTATCGTTTTCCACTCCGTGATCTTTTCTTCCCATTCCGCTGGCATTTCACTGATCATGTTGATCCGCATTCTGGCATCTTCGCCTCTTTTAGTATCGTGCGTGGATGTTACATTCATCGAATAGGGCGTCTGGCGCTGGCGTATCAGCATCTTTTTATGGAACTCTTCGATTGTAACAGCGGGAAGGGAAGGCGCATCACCCACTTCATTATGCGAAATCAAAAAATTATAGAGATAGAAACTGGTATCTTCCACCCCCTTTGCAGCAAGTGGGCCGGTAAACTGCATCAGTCTTTTCAGGAAAGATAACCGGTTCTCCGATTCCTCCGTCGAAATATGATCATTATTGAACAATGTCCGCAAACCCTCAAATTCCGCCGCTATGGAAGCATTTTTTTGTTCAGCGAGTTCAAATGCTTCCTCCAGCAATTCCCTGTTCTGTAAAGGAAATGAATCGGGGTAGATTCGGTAAACAGGCATTGCAGCCATAAATAATTCCAGTGCTCCTCCTATCGATTCGGCGGAGGTTCTGCCTCCATCCAGGATCTGCAATTCGTCGAGATATCGCAGCAGGCTCTGAAATTCACCCCGCATATGATTTCGCAGGATAAATAGCTTTTTAGAAAAAACCAGTTCCTTATAGTTAAGTTCTGTGCCCGTAAACCGATGATAAATGGCAAGAAGCTGATCGGTACCACGGGTATCGGTCAGCAGCCTGCTTACCATTGCTAAAAAATCATAGCCACTACTGCCCTGCAACTTCCAGTCGGAAGGCATTTCTTCTTCCGACTCAAGAATTTTCTCAGCAACGATATAACAGTCATCCCCAACCGTTTCCCTTAATCGGTCTACATAGAGCTTCGGATCGTTTAACCCGTCAATATGATCAATTCGGAGCCCATTAAAAATTCCCCTGGAGTAACATGACTGAATAAATCGATGATATTCCTCATGAACTTCCGGTTTTTCCATAGCGAGGCAGATCAGACTATTCACGGTAAAAAACCGCCGGTAGTTAATAAGATGATCCGTTTTCTTCCAGTTGCACAAGATATAGTGCTGATGCTGCAGCAATTGCTTTAAGAAAGACTTATCGGTGTTTATCACCTCCGTTAATTCCTTTAGTTTTTCAGCTCCGATATTGGCTGTCCAATTCAGCTTAAAATCATTCCAGTCATCCAGATTGTCAATAGAGCCCGCCATCGCGTTAAAATGAATCATGGCCGGGTACAGCGAATTATCTTCTTTTCCTGACAGGAGTTCCGGATAATTGGCGATAAATTCATATGCCGGCGCCGACAAAGGGTATTTGGTTCCTGAATAATTGACTAAAATTCCGCCAGGGCCCGGCTCCAGATTTATTTCACCATTTTCAATGCAAATGTCCAGATCATCGCCAAGAAATGGGGTCATTAATTTCTTATGAAGTAAAGGATCGGGATGGTTCCAGTTGATATCAAAGTATTGATAGTAGGGCGATTTTTCACCTCTTTCCATGACATCATACAGGCGGGGATTTTCCGGCACAAAGGCCATATGATTTGGAACAATATCCTGGAGCCAGAAAATGTTTTTTGCATTCAGCTTCCGCGTTAAATTTTCCAGTTCCTGCAAATTGCCGATTTCGGGATTGATAGCATGCGGATCGGTTACATCATATCCGTGCAGGCTGCCCGGGCTGGCCTTAAATATCGGCGATGCATATACGGTAGTGATGCCCAATTGAGCCAGATAGTCGATCTGCTTTTCGAGATCTGAAAACCGGAAGTCTTTATGAAACTGAATTCTGTAAGTAGATGCGGGTATGTACATTAAAAAAATTTATTTTATTGATTCGTAAAACTAAAAGCCACCGCCGACCAGGGCTCCATCAAATAGTTGCTGCTTTGTTTTGTCAAATCAGATTCTATAGCTTTCTGATCCGCCAGATTTCCCGATACCGACCATTGTTTTGCCGCTGAATTGAATAACAGTTCATGAT
>JAEZAY010000163.1 GCA_023427575.1 Bacteroidota bacterium
CAATATAACCGATACCTACCCCGAGAATCATGGCAACGATTATATAAATAGTTAGTCGGTTCTTTTTCATGTAAACCTGTTCAAATCGGGATCGGTTAATAAAAAAAAAGCCACATGAAATGATCAGTGGTTAAAAAGCGGTGCAATATAGTACTAAAATGGCCAAATCTGACCAGGATGCGGGGTTTGGATCGAAACTTAACAAGCCTGAAACGATGCGGGGCAGCCCCGATTTTAAATTCCAGTGATCGGCAAATGAAGCGATCTGTTGAAACTGCAAGTGCTGAAAACCTGCGCAGATGCTGCAAAGAATTGTTACGGCAATTCAGAAATCCTTATCTTTCCGCCCGTTATTTTTTTTCTATTTGTGAATGTAAACCAACACTAACCTTTTATGAGTTTGCTCAGGAGAAAGTCATTAACTCATTTATTACAAAAAGCTGGTGAATCTGAAAAAGGATTAAAACGTACCCTTGGAGCCGGCAATCTCGTAGCATTAGGTATCGGAGCCATTATTGGCGCTGGTCTGTTTGTGCGGACAGCCGCCGCTTCAGCAGAAGCCGCAGGTCCCGCTGTTACCATTTCATTTATTATTGCAGCCATCGGTTGTGCATTTGCCGGTCTTTGTTATGCCGAATTTGCAGCCATGATTCCCATTGCGGGAAGCGCATATACCTACTCGTATGTAACGATGGGTGAACTGATCGCGTGGATCATTGGTTGGGCATTGATTATGGAATATGCATTGGGGGCCGCTACCGTGTCGATCGCCTGGAGTGAATACCTGAATAATTTGCTGGGAGGTGCAATTCCCTATGAATGGTGCCACTCGCCTTTCAAAGCCCTTCATAAAGTTACGGGTCAGGCAAACATCGACCAGATCGCCGCCTTTAGTCCTGAACTCGGCAAAGCAGCCAGGAGCGGAACCCTGATCCTTACCGAAAACCAGTACGAGTCTCTTCCTGCAAACCTCGCCTCAGTAGTAGAAGTTTCCAAAGGAATTATAAATGCGCCCGCGCTGATCATCTTATTGTTATTAACGATGTTATTGATTCGCGGAACCCAGCAGTCGGCAGTCGTTAACATGATTATTGTAATTATTAAAGTGGCGATTGTGGTGCTGTTCATTGTTATCGGATGGCAGTTTATCAATCCCGATAATCATGTTCCGTATATGATTCCGGAAAACACACCTGGTCATGGCGGAGTATTTAAACATGGAATCGGCGGGGTACTTGGCGGAGCAGCAATTGTGTTTTTCGCCTTCATTGGTTTTGATGCCGTAAGTACCGCAGCTCAGGAAGCCAAGAATCCCAAAAGAGACATGCCGATCGGTATTCTCGGATCGCTGGTGATCTGTACCATTCTGTATATTCTTTTTGGCCATGTATTGACTGGTGTGGCAAACTGGACTGAATTTAAAACAACAGGTAAAGAAGCCTCTGTTGCCTACGCAATCGGAAATTATATGACCGGTTACGAATGGCTGGCCACCGCTGTTTCTGTTGCCATTCTTGCCGGTTTCTCCTCAGTAATCCTGGTGATGCTGATGGGGCAGAGCCGGATTTTTTACACGATGAGCAATGACGGCCTTATACCAAAAGCGTTTGGCGCTTTACATCCGAAATTCCAGACCCCCTATAAAGCGAACTGGCTGCTGTTCCTGTTTGTTGGAGCCTTTGCTGCCTTTGTTCCCGGCGATATTGCAGGCGATCTGACTTCTTTTGGTACCCTTTTCGCCTTTGTTCTCGTAAGTGCGGGCGTGATGATTCTGCGCAAAAAAGATCCGGTAACGCCGCGGCCTTTTAAAACTCCGCTCGTACCCCTGATCCCGATCCTTGGCGTACTGGTTTGTGCCGGTATGATCGTCGCACTCGACGCGCAAACATTAAAAGTGGCGGCCGTATGGATGGTGATTGGCCTCGCTGTTTATTTCCTTTACAGCAAGAAAAACAGCAAACTGAATAATCCGGATGAAAAATAACTTTTCCCGGTAAAGAAAAACCGTCCCTCACCGGACGGTTTTTCTTTGCTCCATAGCTAACCATTTGCCCGCGCTGAGAAAAGATTCTATCATTTCATAAGATCTCCGGCATTTTTCCAGGAGCAGGAGTTCGGAGCGCAGGCGTTTAGCGTTATTTATTCTATTTTTGCACGCGTTCCGGAATTTCAGGTCCGAAAGCCTTTTTCATTATTCATTTCTCAAATTTTCATTTTAGGATGGGTCGCATTTTTGAAGTTCGTAAAGCCAGCATGTTTGCCCGTTGGGACAGAATGGCAAAGCAGTTTACAAGAATTGGTAAGGAAATCGCCATTGCCGTTAAGGCAGGCGGACCTGATCCCGATACTAATGCAGCCCTTCGTCGTTGTTTTCAGAATGCGAAAAGCGTGAACATGCCTAAAGACCGGGTGGAAGCGGCCATCAAAAGGGCCATGGGCAAGGAAATGGATAATTACGAAGAAGTTCTGTATGAGGGCTACGGACCGCATGGGGTAGCCATCCTCGTGGAAACGGCCACTGATAATACCACCCGCACGGTAGCAAATGTGCGCTCCTATTTTAATAAGCTGAACGGAAATCTGGGAACCAGTGGAAGCGTAAGCTTTCAATTTAAAAAGATGGGTGTATTCAAACTGAACCCCGAAAATTTAAATGCAGAAGATCTGGAACTTGAACTGATTGACCATGGCCTGGAGGAAATGGGCGAAGGAACAGGTGAAAATGGTGAAAACGTACTGGTATTGCGCTGCGCATTTACCGATTTCGGAAGTTTACAAAAAGCGCTGGAGGAAAAAGGGCTGGCGCCACTAAGTGCCGAACTGGAATGGATTCCCGCAACGCCGGTGGAATTACCGGAAGACCAGGCGCAGGAAGTACTCAAACTCGTGGATAAACTGGAACAGGACGAAGATGTTCAAAAGGTTTTTCACAATCTTGCCTGATAGGAAGAAATAGAACGATCCCCCGATTTCGGATTCATTGGTGTCCGGGTAAATGTATTCAGTGGGCCTCGGAAGAAATCCGTTAAGAAAATTGAAACCGACGGCGGTGATAATGTGCGAATTTGCAAATTGAAATGGACGGCGTAAAATAAAAACAAGTCACAGCTAAAGAATATAACTGTCCGGATTTGAATTTGCACATTGCACATTAGCACATTTGCACATCAATGGTGTCCGGTTAAAATGTATTCCCCTGGGCCTCGGAAGAAATCCGTTAAGAAAATTGAAACGGACGGCGTAAAATAAAAACAGTTGTTACCAAAGCCCGGAGATGATCTTTAGCTCGTAAGTCCTACTGGCGCTGGGATATATTGATTCGCTGTGACTTGTTTTTATTTAGTCGGAAGTTTCAATTTTTAGGATTTATTCCGGAGCCCGATTTTTTTGCTCCACTTTTTTTCTAAAAAAAAGTGGAAGGGTCATTTGAAATGACGGCTCGTAACCTACTGTTGATACAGGTTTCAGGTAAATTGAAAATTATTAACCGGACACCAATGATTTGTAAATTTGCACATTATCACATTACCACTGCGTCATTTCAATTTTCTTAACAGATTTCTTCCGAGGTCGGGTTATATATCTCCACTTGTGTAGCAATTTTAATAAATTGGAAATGAATAGTTATTTCCTTTTTTCCTAAACGCTTCCATTGAAAAAGATCGCAATCCTGGTAAACTCTCTGGCGGGTAAAGGCCATTCTCTAAGTACGGCCGCCCTTATTAAATTAAAGCTTCAGCAGCAAAAAATACCCTTCACGGTTTTTGTGGACGACTGGCCTGTAGATCCGGGAGCCTTTTCAGAGATTTTTCTGGTTGGTGGCGACGGTACCATCAATTTTTTAATCAACCGGTATCCATTCCTGCAAACTCCTGTCACTCTTTTTAAAGCCGGTACCGGGAATGATCTGTTTTGGCTTTTATATAAAGGCGCCAGCATCGACCAGTGTTTAGAAATAGGAATGGGTTCAAAGGAACTTAGCCTTGATGCCGGAACCTGCAACGGTAAATTGTTTATAAACGGAATCGGGATTGGTTTTGATGGCTCGGTGGTGAGGCAAATGCAAAAGCGCAGGATGGCGCTCCGGGGTTATCCAGCTTATCTGTATGCCGTTATTCGCGAGTTGTTTTTATTCAATTCATTTGAGGCAAAAATCAAGAGCATCAACTACGATCAGGATGGTCATTATTTTATGT
>JAEZAY010000190.1 GCA_023427575.1 Bacteroidota bacterium
TTCTTCTGGCAAATACAAAAGCTTCATTCGGGCTTCTGAAAAAATTCAGATGTTGTTGAATATAAATTCGTTCCAGATCATTTGTTCCATCCAGTTTTATCAGCGGATCGTTCAGATATTCGTTTATAACAGCATCGCCCGAACCCGAAAAAGCCGTTTCGGATTCAGCCGCTTCAGCGATATCGTTCATCATGCGGATAGATGCTCTTACTCCCTTGTTGTACCAGTCGCTGGCAGTACCACGGGTATCTATACCCGAACCATAACCTTTCTGAATAAACTCGGCAATTAATAATGCCGTTTCCGCTTCAGAAACTATAACATCTTTAAAAAAGCCATCGCTAACATTGTTATACCGGGGTGAAAAGAATTGACGGTTAATCGGCGAAATCAAAAAATACCGGCTTACCGAATTGCCGGCATTATTATTACCTACGGGGAAAGGGTTTTTAATATAGGAAGCAACGGTTGGATTTACAGTAAAATCAGCGGGTCCGCCCTGAAACTGGATAAGCGGATCGGCCGGATTAATAAATGAAGGAAGGTTTGTACCATATTTCGCAAGGGTGTCGCGATAACTGCCCTGTAAGCCATTTTCTTCAAAATAAATGGGAAGTCGGGGGGCTTCCACTTTTTTCATGAAGTTGATCATCGATGTGGTGCCAAAGCGCTGGCTTCTGTAAGTTATCTCGCCGCCGATTCCGAATGGCAGGTAGTCTACATTCTGGTACGAAAGTTCTGCATCTTCCGATTCAATGGCTCCTATACTGCTTTGCATAACCTGTTTGAAGATCTCAATGGCCTTTGCATTATCAGCGAGCTCCAGTCTGGCCGCGATCCGCAGCTTAAGCGAGTTGGCAAGTTTTGCCCATTTCGTCCAGTCGCTGTTATAAAAAACATCCGCCTGACCGTAGCTTGCCTGGTTTGCCGAGTTGGGGTCGGTGAGTGCAGCTATGGCATTGTCAAGTTCCGATAACCAGGTATTAAAATGTTCCTGCTGGCTGTCGTAAACGGGGCTGAAATTGGCATTATATCTTCCCTGCAAGGATTCGGTATAGGGAATTGAGCCATTCATATCGGTTACCTTAATGCCATGAAGCACCTGAAGTACATAGGTAATGGCCGCCATATTCCGGTAATTCTCCCTGTCTTCGCGGGCCTCAATCTGCTTGCGGATTTCAAACAAATTCGGCAGCACCTGGAGATAGTAGGTATTGTACCGGCTGTTTACATTGCTGGTTAGTTCGTATGGGTCGGTGGTCAGATGCTGGCTGAAGCGCATGAGCTGCTCCATACTTTCCCAGATCCATTCCGTGCCCTGGTAGGTTATGATCCGGTCTTCGGCATAACTTAATAAAAACCGGATATCGGGCGTGGTCACCACATTGGGATTCGTATTGATCTCTCCAAAGTTTTTCTCACAGGAGCTGATGATTGCCGGACCGGCTATCATTCCCATGAATAGCATATATGTGAATCGTTTTTTCATGATAATATGTTGATCGGTTTACCGGATTGTTTATTAAAAAGAAGCTCTTAAAGTAAATGTGATGTTTCTTGTTTTGGGTAAAAATCCAACCTCACCGGAAAATGCGGTATTGTTCGAATTATTCGATGCGGGATTAAAGTTATACGGAAGGGTCTGATGCAGGTAGAACAGATCGCGGCCGATTACTGCCAGCGATAAGCCATTTAACTTTAAACGCTCGATGATCTGGTTCGGGAACCGGTAACTTAAAGCAACCTGCCTCAACGAGATCCAGGAATTTTCAAGTACCCAGAAATCAGAAACCCCGGTTGACGATGATCCATAACGATAAAAAAACTGGGGCGTATGAGTGGGCTCTACAAAACCTTTTTCATACGCTTCGCGGAAGGTCATTCCGCCAACATCCACCTGGGTGCCATCGGCCTGGGTAACCATCTGGCCCGCTGCAAATACTCCTTCCACTATTCTTCCGTCATCGTAGGTTTTTCCATCGTATTTGCTGGTAAACACGATGCCACCGCTTTGTTCATCGCGACCGAAAATACTATTTGGAAACACGCCGGAGTGCGTCCCCTGGCGAAGGCTCATCAATGCGAAGTCGCCACCGATTTTCGCGTCAATCAATACATTCAGACTAAAATTTTTATAATTAAACGTATTGTCCCAGCCACCGCGGAAATTGGCATTCATATCACCTACATCCTGCCAAACATTGCTGCGTGCGGGAAATGCGGCTCTTGCATCTGAACGCCAGGTAAGAATCGGCAGACCGTTGCGAGGATCACTGATATCCCTTCCGGATCCGTCTTTTGCCTGGAAAGCAGTGGAATGAATCAGCGTTCTCAAGGTTCCGTACGATTTACCTACGATGGCCCAGGAGCTGATTTCTCCCACATCGGTGCCCGGCAATTTGTATTCGGTGCGGCCCTGGTACAATTCAACAATCATGTTCCGGTTGTTCGAATAATTGAAGGCGGTGTTCCAGCTGAAATTATTGGTTCGTACCGGTGTAGCATCAACTGAAAATTCAATTCCACGGTTTTGAATATTTCCGGCATTGATCAGGATCGAAGTAACGCCGGCATCTACCGGGGCGGGAATTTCAAGGATTTGGTTTTTGGTATTGTCCTGATATAAGGTTAGGTCAAATCCAAGCCGGCTCTGCAGGAAACGCATTTCAAGACCAAATTCTCTGGAGAATTTCCGGGACGGTTTCAGGTTAGGCTGCAGTACCGAACTGCTGCTGTAGGTAGAAGTTGGAACGCTGCCGCCATTGGCATTACTGAAACCATTAAACGAAAATCCGGGATTGATGGTATAAGGATCAGTATCGGCGCCGAGCCAGGCAATATTGGCCCGGAATTTTCCATAGCTGATAAATGAGGGGAGTGATTTAAAGGTTTCCGTAAAAATCCACGAGAGGCTGGCTGCAGGATAATTATAGAAATTGTTTCCGCTGCCATCGAAATACGTGAGCGCCGAAGACCAGTCGCCTCTCCAGGTTGTATGCAAATACAACATTTCTTTAAAAGAAAAGTCGGCGCTTGCATACAGCGAATTGAACTTTTTTGAGCTGCTGATACCGCCATCTACAAAGGGGGGATTTTTGGAATTGGCAATGAAGTAATTGCCGGGATAATTTAGGCCTCCTCTCGTTTCGGAATATGAAAATGAATTTTCAAACCGCTGCATTTCAGCGCCGATATATCCCGAGATGCTGAAATCACTGTTTATTTCGCGGTTCATCATCAGCATGGCTTTTAAAAATTTGCTTTGCTTGCTCTCAAATCCCAGTCCGTATAAGCCACCGGCAAAGTTTTTGCCCTCACCCAGTTCTTTATTTTCTCTTTTAATATTGACGTTATTGAGATTTGCTTCCAGCAGCAACTTCGCCCATGAATTCAGGTTGGCAGTAACGGTGACCCTTCCACGAACCATCTGCTCTTTCTGCAGGTAATTGTTTTCAAAAAGACTGAACCAAAACCGTGATTCCGGTGCTTTATTGGGTTCATTGGGATCATTCAGGTCGGGAGCACCGCCAAAAATACTGGTGTACTTTTCTTTTTGCATCCAGTATTTCGTATCGTAGTTACGGGGAAGCATCCACGTAAACAGCTTTCCGAAATTGTACGAGGCGAAAGCATCCAGTCCGCCGAGCCGCGGTGGATTCCGGCCATTGAAGTTGCTGTAGGAAACGCCCGCATCGACATTGATGGCTTTCGTAAGCTGGTGGGTAGCCCTTACATCAAAAGCATCCTTGGTGAATTTATTGTTCGATACAACACCTTCGCCCTGATTATGGTTGTATGACAGGCGGAATGTCGACCGGTCGGTGCCGCCTTCCAGCGCCACATTGGTATTGGTGCCAAGGGCGGTTTGAAAGGCATCCAGAAAATTATTGGGTTGGGGCAGGTAACGGGTGGGAGTGCCATCGTAATTGCGAACTTCCTGGCCCTTCATCCGTGGCCCCCAGTTTTCGAGCTCGCGGTAGATCTGGCGGTCGATGTATTGCTCCCCCGTTATTGGATCAGTTGGAAATACCTTGGTTGTCCATGCTTCTTCCGGTTTGTAGTTTGGATCGCGGTTATCCGTAAAAAAGGCGCCTACGGTACCCCCTCCAAATTCGTTCTGGAAATCGGGTCCCGCATACGGGTCTACTACGTTTAATGACTGGGTCACAGAAATGCCCACTCCTTTTTTTAATGAACCTTTTTTGGAAGTGATCAGTATAACCCCATTGATGGCGCGGCTCCCATATAATGCGGCGGCGGCAGATCCTTTTAATACCGAAATGGATTCAAAATCTTCCGGATTAAGGTTTTTGAAATCGTTTCCAAAGTCGCGGCCGGTACCGCCAAAAGTACCATTGTCCATGATCACGCCATCTACCACAAAAATGGGCTGATTATTGGTGCCCAGGGTTGAATTGCCGCGAATCACAATCTTTGAATTGCCGAAAAGGCCGCCTGCACCCTGATCGATTTGAACGCCCGCCACTTTACCCTGTAAGGCATTGATGGGATTGATTTCATTGGTGCGGGCTACTTCCGAACCTTTCAATTCAGTTACAGAAAATCCCAATTGTCTTTTTTGTTTAGATACACCCAATGCAGTTACTACCACACCGCCCAGTTCACTGGTGGCCGGTTGCATTTTTATCTGGATCGTTTCGCCGCTAACGGCCACTTCCTGCGTTTCAAAACCCACTATGGAAATAACCAGAGTGGCATTGGGACGTACGGTAATGGAAAAAGTTCCATTCGATCCCGAACTCGTTCCATTCGGTGTTCCTTTCTCAACGATGGACGCGCCCTGCAGGGCTTCGTTTTTTTCGTCGAGCACCGTGCCTGAAACCACCATGTTTTGTTGGGAATAAATTATTCCGTTTGCCGACAGGAATAATAAAAGCATAAGCATTCTGATGCAACATTTTTTCATAAACAGTTGATTGTAGAATTGGTTTGTTAGTGTTCCCGGGATAAACAGAATCGACGATCGCTTATCCTGCTATTCCCGGATTTCAAATTGCATGAATGAGACGGTAAAGGGTACTATAAATATTACCCCTTCGGGCTTCCGTACAGCTAACTGAATGAAAGCAACAAATCGGAAAGATGTTTTGATGTGAATGATGCGGTTTAGGACAGCCACCAGGGCCCGGATTGTTTAATGAAGGGTATTACGGAAAAAAATGCTTTAATAAATATAGTACATGCCTGCCATTTCAAAAACGAAAAGATTTGATTTTTATCGGTATCAAAAATGAAAATTGTTGAAAATTTTTCTTACCGTGACGGTCGATATTCTGTTTCGCTCATCTTTGATTTTGACGTAGATTTATTGATAAGATTCCCGGTATGAAATATGTTCTTTTTTTAGTCTTCAGCATACAACTTTATTCTTTTTCCCAGCAAACGCAGAAGCCCGTTCTACATGGAAAAAACTGGATGGCCATCACGGGCAAACCGCTGGCGGCAACAGCGGGCTCCATGATTTTTCAGCAGGGAGGCAATGCAGTGGACGCATCCTGCGCTATGCTGGCAGCCACCTGTACCATGTGGGATGTGCTGAGCTGGGGCGGTGAAACCCAGGCCCTGATCTACAATCCAAAAACAAAAAAAGTAATTGCCATTAATGCAATGGGCGTAGCACCGTCGGGAGCAACCGCCGATTTTTTTAAAAGCAAGGGCTATAATTTTCCTCCGGAATACGGACCGCTTGCGGCAACTACTCCCGGCACTCCCGGAGGGATCTGTTATATGCTTGCCAATTATGGAACCATGAGTCTTGAACAGGTTCTGAAACCGGCCATGGAAATGGCGGCGGGTTATCCGATGGAAACATCAACTGCCAACAGCATCGAACGTCAGAAAGCGCGGATTAAACAATGGCCTTACAGTAAAAAAGTTTTTCTAACTCATCCGGGAGAACAAAGAGAAGCACCGGAAGGAGGGGAGCTTTTTGTTCAGAAAGACCTGCTGCAAACGCTGACCAAAATGGTGGAAGCCGAAAGAATGGCCAAAAGGAAAGGGAAGAGTCGAAAGGAAGCCATCATGGCCGCTTACGATCGCTTTTACAGAGGCGATATCGCCCTTGAGATGGTGCGTGGAATCCGGGAACAGGGCGGTCTGATTACGATGGAAGACCTTGCAAACTGGAAGCCTCTGGAAGAAGAACCCCTGGTGGTAAACTATAAAGGAATAGATGTTTACAAATTGAAACAATGGACCCAGGGTCCGGCCTTGTTGCAGGCCCTGAATATCCTCGAGAATTTCGACCTCAAATCGATGGGCTATAACAGTGTCCAATATATTAACACGGTTTATCAGGCGATGAGCCTGGCATTTGCAGACCGCGATTTTTATTATGGTGATTCGTATCTGCCACCGGATGAACCCATGAAAGGATTGCAGAGCAAGGAATACGCGAAAGAGCGGGCATCTTTAATCGACACGGCTAAAAATAATGCAGATATCGGCCCGGGTGATCCTTACCGTTATGAGGGCCGGAAGAATCCCTATGTGGAACTTTTAAAAAGCCGGGGTTATGAAATGGATACATCCAGCCGCAATTTCGCCCCTTCTCATGATCTTCGAAATACTTCATCGCTGGATGAATACCGCGAACGATTGTGGGCAGGAACAACCACCGTGCAGGCGGCGGATAAAGAAGGCTGGATCGTTTCAATAACACCCAGTGGTGGCTGGATCCCCGCGGTGATAGCAGGAAACACAGGGGTCGGGTTGAGTCAGCGGATGCAAAGCTTTGTTCTGGATTCTACCATAAATCCTTTTAATGTGGTAGCTCCGGGTAAAAGGCCACGCGTAACATTAACTCCATCACTTGCCTTAAAAGACGGAAAGCCTTTTCTTTCCTTTGCCGTTCAGGGCGGCGATACCCAGGATCAGAATCTGCTTCAGTTTTTCCTGAATATAGTCGAATTTAATATGAACGTTCAG
>JAEZAY010000164.1 GCA_023427575.1 Bacteroidota bacterium
GAATATAACCCAGCGCCAGTAGGACTTACGGGCTACAGAACATTTCCGGGCTCTGGTAACAACTGTTTTTATTTAACGCCGTCCGTTTCAATTTTCTTAACGGATTTCTTCCGAGGCCCGGGGGAATACACCTTAACCCGGACACCATTGATTTGCAAATGTGCAAATTCATCTGTACTTCCGCCTGATAGCTGTATCTGAAAGGGCCGCTCTGCAACGGAGGCTTAAATATCCACCCGCTGGTAATTTTTCATTTTTCTGACTACATTCGCAGGACATGAAAGGAATTATCTTAGCCGGTGGATCCGGAACCCGTTTGCATCCAATTACATATGCCATCAGCAAGCAGATCATGCCCGTGTATGATAAACCGATGATCTACTACCCTTTATCCACCCTATTGCTGGCGGGAATCCGCGAAATCCTGATCATATCAACACCTCACGACCTGCCGCAGTTTAAAAGACTGCTTGGTGATGGCACTAAACTGGGACTTTCCTTTTCCTACGCCGAGCAGGCGGTGCCCAACGGACTGGCACAGGCCTTTGTGATTGGCGCTGATTTTATCGGCGACGACAGTGTGGCGCTGGTTTTAGGCGATAATATTTTTTATGGAGCGGGATTGGGTCTGCAGTTGAGCAACAATACCAATCCGGATGGAGGGATCATCTATGCCTACCATGTAAGTGATCCGGAGCGATACGGCGTGGTTGAATTTGATAAACAAAAAAATGCCATTTCGCTGGAAGAAAAACCCCGGCAGCCGAAAAGCAATTATGCAGTACCGGGCTTGTACTTTTACGATAATGAAGTGGTGGCAATCGCCAAATCGCTGCAACCCAGCGCCCGGGGCGAATATGAAATAACCGATGTAAATAAGGAATACCTTCGCCGCGGCAAACTGAAGGTATCTATCCTGGACCGCGGAACGGCCTGGCTGGATACCGGAACCTTTGATTCGCTGATGCAGGCCTCCCAGTTTGTACAGGTTATTGAACAAAGACAGGGCATTAAAATCGCCTGCATCGAAGAAATCGCTTATAAAAAAGGCTTCATAAATGCATCGGAGCTGACGGCCATTGCGCAGCCGCTTCTGAAAAGCGGTTACGGCCAGTACCTGATGGATCTGATCAAAGAAAATCAATCTTTATAAACCTTCCCTTGCATGAAAAAAATCTTAGTAACCGGAGGATGTGGTTATATCGGATCGCATACCATTGTCGACCTGGTAGAAAACGGCTTTGATGTTATTTCCGTAGATAATAATTCAAGGTCCTCAGCACGAATTTTAGAAGGTGTTGAAAAAATTACCGGGCGAAAAATCAAAAACTATAAAGTAGATCTTTGCAATTTCGACGATACGTTCGCCATTTTTCAGGAGAATGAAGACATTGCCGGAATCATTCATTTCGCTGCTTTCAAGGCGGTGGGTGAATCGGTGGAACAACCCCTGATGTATTTCGAGAACAATCTGGTATCGCTGATCAACCTGCTTAAATGTGTGCAGGAATTTCATATTCCATACTTTGTATTTTCATCTTCCTGTACAGTATACGGAAACCCCGATGAAATTCCGGTGACCGAACAAACCACGCCCAAACCTGCTGAATCGCCCTATGGCTATACCAAGCAGATGGGCGAGCAGATCATCAACGAATTTTCAAAAGCTTTCCCTACGCAGTGTGTGCTTCTCCGTTATTTCAATCCTGTGGGGGCGCATCCAAGTACGCAGATCGGAGAACTTCCCATCGGCAAACCCGCGAACCTGGTTCCGGCAATTACCCAAACAGCCATCGGGAAAATTCCACAACTGCAGGTATTCGGCAATGATTATCCAACCCGCGATGGTTCCTGCATCCGCGACTATATCCATGTATCGGATATTGCTCATGCTCATACCCTTGCCATTGAATTTTTATTAGCAGGGAAAACGGATAAAAGATGCGAGGTTTTCAACCTGGGTTCCGGCGATGGAACCACGGTGCTGGAAGCGATCGCAGCTTTTGAAAAAGTGAGCGGCGTTAAACTGAATTATGCAATCGGACCCCGGCGCCCGGGCGATGTGATCGCTATTTATGCCGATAATGCATATGCACGTAATACTTTAAACTGGCAAACCAAATATTCACTCGAAGACATGATGGCAACGGCCTGGAAATGGGAGCAGAAAGTTAAAGTGGATGAACGCTTTTATCAAAGCAAACCAGCGGACCTGAATTAAAAACGCCCCAAAAGAGGCCGGAACTGTTTTATAAACTGAAGGACTTCGGTGCAAGTAAAAACTTTTTCCATTCTGAAGTCCTGCTTTAACTTCGCGGCTTCGTACTTATAAAAAATTCAAATGCTAAAAGACATCGTTTCAACGGGTCAGAAAGATACCCGTAGTGGATTTGGAGATGGAATTGTGGAAGCTGCCCGAAAAAATCCGGACATTGTTGCCCTCACCGCCGACCTGGCGGGATCATTAAAGCTGAACCAGTTTATCAAGGAATTTCCTGAGCGTTTTGTTCAGTGCGGCATTTCCGAAGCCAATATGATGGGTGTTGCTGCCGGGCTTACCATTGGCGGTAAAATTCCATTCACCACCACTTTCGCGAACTTTTCTACCGGTCGTGTGTACGACCAGATCCGGCAATCGATTGCCTATTCCAACAAAAATGTAAAAATCTGTGCTTCCCATGCCGGACTTACATTGGGCGAAGACGGTGCCACGCATCAGATCCTGGAAGATATCGGCATGATGAAAATGCTTCCCGGCATGACCGTGGTTGTTCCCTGCGATTATAATCAAACGAAGGCTGCAACCCTTGCCGTTGCCGAACATGAAGGACCGGTTTATCTTCGTTTTGGAAGACCATCATGGCCCATTTTCACCGATCCGGCGGAAAAATTTGAAATTGGCAAAGCCCAGCAATTTTCAGAAGGAACAGATGTTACGATATTTGCCTGTGGTCACCTGGTATGGAAAGCGATCGAGGCGGGAAAAATCCTGGAAGAAAAAGGGATCAGTGTCGAACTGATCAATATTCATACTATTAAACCGCTGGATGTAGAGGCCGTTGTTCGTTCGATTAAAAAGACAAAATGCGCGGTAACAGCCGAAGAGCATAATATTATTGG
>JAEZAY010000167.1 GCA_023427575.1 Bacteroidota bacterium
GAATATAACCCAGCGCCAGTAAGACTTACGAGCTAAGATCATCTCCGAGCTTCGGTAACAGCTGTTTTTATTTTACGCCGTCCGTTTCAATTTTCTTAACTGATTTCTTCCGAGGCCCAGGGGAATACATTTTACCCGGACACCATTGATGTGCAAATGTGTAAATTCAAATCCGAACAGTTATATTCTTTAGCTGTGACTTGTTTTTATTTTACGCCGTCCGTTTCAATTTCGGGGAATACACCTTACCGGGACTCTAATAAATTTGATATAGAGCTTTAATCAGAGGCAGTTAACAATGGCCTGCCATCACGACAATTGCAAGGGAGCAGAGGCCTGTTGTTTCCGAACCATTTTTAAAAACCGGAAAATCAGCATGGCCGATGCCAGTGTAAGTCCTGTTATAAATCCGAGCCAGATTCCGGTGGCACCCATGTTTCTGTTGAAAGAAAGATAATATCCTACGGGTATCCCAATCACCCAGTAAGCGATGGCAATCAGAAAGGTTGGTTTTTTTACATCTTTGATGCCCCGGAGTAACCCGGCCCCAATTGCCTGAGTAGCATCGGAGATCTGAAATACCGCTGCAAAAAGCAGCAGTAAGGCCGCCAGTTCCAGCACTTCGGTATTCTTGTTAAATAGTGCCGGTAATTGCTCGCGGAAAATTGCAAACATGACGGCACAGAAAATGCCGTACAGTAGCGCCGTTATAAGGGTGCTTTTGCCAATCACCGAAATCAGGTTCCAGTGAGACCTGCCATAGGCATTGCTGACACGGATGGATCCTGCCTGGGCCAGACCCATGGAAACCATAAAAGTGAATGCAGCGCAGCTTAAGGCAATCTGGTGCGCGGCCTGGGCTACTGCGCTGATGGTGCCTATCAGGATTCCTGAAACGGCGAAAGCCCCTGCCTCCATTCCAATCTGCAGGCTGCTGGGAATTCCTATATGCAATAATTCCCCCATGGTTTTTTTCCGGATTTTCCACTGCGTACGGGCCAACGCAACATATTTTGCAAAGCGCCGGTGCTTTAAGATCACTAATAGCAAAACCAGGAATATTAGCGTGCGGGTGATCAGCGTTGCCCATCCCGCGCCCAGCAGTTCAAGCCTTGGAAAACCCCAATTACCGTAAATCAACAGCCAGTTGAGAAAAATATTAACGGGCATGGCCGCCAGGGAAAGTGCCATGGCGGTGCGCGTTAATTCAAGTCCATCCGTAAACTGTTTCAGGGTCATAAAGAGGAGCATTGGAATAATGGAATAACCCATCAGCTCCATGAATGGAAGCGCAAGCTGAACCACTTCCGGATCCTGGCCAAGATGCGCTAAAATTCCACGTCCATATACCAACGACAGCGATATAATCAACGCTGTAATGGAGCAAATTAGAAAGCCGTTGAACAGGTAATGTGATACCAGTTTTGCATCGCGGCGTCCATGTGCCATCGACACCATTTGAGAAACGGAGATAGTCATGCCTATTCCCAATACAAAGGGAATATTCATTGAATTAACCACCAGCGCTGCTGCAGCCAGTTGCTTATAACTGATTGCACCCACCATCGCGGTATCTATAATATGTAAAGCCATCTGCGCCAGCTCGCCAATAATTATCGGCACAGCCAGGCGGATGGTCCGGAAAGCTTCAACCCGCATAAGAACGAAAATTAAAAGGTGGGCGAAGTTATAGGGAGTTTTGCAATCGGCGATGGGAAACCTGGATCAGGCTGTCAACGACCCGGCCGGATTGACGCATTAAAAGGTTTTAATCCAGTCAGATCGGTCTGATTTCGAATGATCACGCGTTTTAATTTCACCGTATATTTAATATGAACTTGATCCGGGCAAAGATGATAGCCGACCCGGTTATAATTGAGATTCAAAAGTAAATCATGACAGAAACCGCAGCAACGGCAACCGCGATTGAAAATAAAGTCCACTGGCATACTCTTGGCACTCCGGAGGTTTTAGAAAAAACCGGGTCTTCTCAACAAGGGCTTAGCACAGAATCCGTCAGGGAAAACCTGGAAAAATTCGGCCCCAATGAACTGGTGGCAAAAAAGAAAAAATCACCCCTGGTTTTGTTCCTGTCGCAGTTTAAAGATTTTATGATCATCGTGCTGATCATCGCGGCGGTGATCTCGGGTGTGGTGGGCGATCTTACCGATACCATCATCATCCTGATCATAGTGTTTCTGAATGCACTGGTCGGTTTTATCCAGGAATACCGGGCCGAAAAAGCCATGGATGCTTTGAAAAAACTGGCGACTCCCAATGCCACCGTTTTACGGAACGACCGTCTGGTCAAATTGCCATCATCAGAACTGGTACCCGGCGATATAGTATTACTGGAAGCCGGAAATCTTGTTCCAGCCGATATGCGGATTACAGAGGGCCATGCGATCCGGATTGAAGAGTCTTCCCTCACGGGGGAATCGGTGCCCGTGGATAAATCCGCTGCGGTTATTGACAAGGAAGATATTCCATTGGGCGACCGGTTCAACATGGCTTATAAAGGAACGATTGTGATCAATGGTCGTGGTAAGGGCGTGGTGACTGCTACGGGAATGCAGACCGAACTGGGTCTTATCGCCAGCATGTTGCAGGAGAAAGAGATCCTGACGCCATTGCAACAGCAGATGAATGAATTCGGGCGAAAAATTTCATACATTATCCTGATCATTTGCGTGGTCCTTTTTGGGGTCGGTTTGTTAAGAGGAGAAGATCCGGTTACCATGTTGCTGACATCCATTTCGCTTGCGGTGGCGGCCATTCCGGAGGCTCTGCCCGCTCTGATTACCATTGCCCTTGCCCGGGGGGCAAATAAACTGGTGAAGCAGAATGCACTGATCCGTAAGCTTCCGGCTGTTGAAACATTGGGTTCTGTTTCCTTTATCTGCACCGATAAAACCGGAACCCTTACGCAGAATAAAATGAAAGTGGTTGAGGTGCAGCCCGCAGATAATTCATATCGGCTCGATTCAAATCCGCTTTTCTACAGTGCAATGGGTTTAAACCATGATGTAAAAAAAGGAGAAAACGGTTCCTGGATCGGCGATCCCACCGAAATTGCATTGATTGAATATCTGGAAGAAGAGTATGGTGAATCGTATGTACGGGATCTGTTAAAGCAGGTTCCGAGAGTGGCAGAGATTCCCTTTGATTCCGACCGTAAATGTATGAGCACCATTCATCGTGTTGATGATAAATACCTGGTGATCTCCAAAGGGGCTATTGAAGTAGTGGCAGATATTCTCGAGGATCAGTCCATTCGTGAAAAAATAAAACATCTGGGCGATGATCTTGCCTCCAACGGGATCCGGGTTCTTGCTTTTGCATACAAGGAAATAAATGCTCTGCCGGAAAAATTCAGCTATGAAGAGGTAGAAAAAGATCTGGTGTATGCCGGACTGGTTGGAATGATTGATCCGCCAAGGGAAGAAGTTCGGGACGCGATCCGGGAATGTAAAACCGCCGGCATTTCGCCCGTTATGATTACCGGTGATCACCGTGAAACCGCCGCTGCCATTGCGCGTGACATTGGAATCCTGAACGAGGGCGAACTGGCACTTACCGGGTCGGAACTGGCCGCACTTTCACCGGATGAACTGGATGAAAAAGTTGAAAGGATAAAAGTATATGCCAGGGTTAGCCCCGAACAGAAGCTGAATATCGTTAAATCTTTACAGCGAAAAAGTCATTTTATCGCTATGACCGGCGATGGAGTGAATGACGCGCCGTCACTCAAAAGGGCCAATATCGGAATAGCCATGGGCATAACGGGAACGGATGTTAGCAAGGAAGCCTCCGATATGATTTTACTCGACGACAATTTTGCCACTATTGTAAAAGCCGTAAAAGAAGGCCGGACGATTTATGATAATATCAAAAAGTTTATTAAGTACATAATGACCTGTAATGGGGCAGAGATCTTAACGATCTTTTTTGCTCCACTACTGGGTTTGCCCATTCCGCTTTTGCCGATTCATATACTCTGGATAAACCTGGTTACAGATGGTTTGCCGGGCCTGGCACTTTCGTACGAAAAACCCGATAAGGATATTATGGAATTGCCACCGCGGAAGTCGGACGAAAGTTTGTTGTCGAAAGGAATTTATATCCATATCATCTGGGTAGGAATACTGATGGCAGCCGTCACGATCGGATTACAGGCCTATGCGATTGATGCCGGTAAGGAGAACTGGCAGACAATGGTATTTACTGTATTATCCCTTTCACAACTGGGTCATGTGTTTGCGATCCGCAGCGATCGGGAGCTTATATTCCGGAAGGGTATTTTCTCAAACATGCCTCTGGTAGGTGCAATCCTGCTGACCTTCCTTCTACAAATGGCCGTTATCTATCTGCCTTTTGCAAATGAAGTACTTAAGACCCAGCCCTTGTCTTTAAATGAAGTACTGATCTGTATTGTTATTTCCTGTGTTGTATTTACCGGCGTTGAAATTGAAAAACTGGTCAAGGCTCAATACCGCAAGCGAAACGGATTAAATGGATAACAGGTAGCAGTAAACTGAAATATCTCAGGTTTGTAAATGATAAATATCAAAAAGCAGGGCAAATCTGTTTTGTATATTTAAAAAAAAGCCATGATCGGAAAATTATCAACGGAGCGTATCAATGAATTTATCGAGAGCCAGGCGATCGGTCGCATCGGATGTCATGGAAAAGGCAAAACCTATGTTGTACCCATCACGTATGTGGCTGAAAAAAATAACATTTACTGCCATGCGGTGGAGGGTTTAAAACTGCAGATCATGCGTGAAAATCCCGACGTATGTTTTGAAGTAGATGCAATTCAGGATCTGGGAAACTGGACTTCTGTAATCGGTTGGGGTCGGTTTGAAGAATTAACAGGTGAAGAGAGAGCCCGGGCAATTGAACTCTTATTAAACCGGAAATTTCCGCTGTTGCCGAGCCATACTCAAAAGCTGTCTGAATACAGGCCTTATAACCAGGATATCGAAGAGATCAAAGGCATTGTTTTTCGGATAAGGATCGACGAAAGCACCGGCCGCTTTGAAGATAACAGCAGTTCGCCGCCTTTTGTAGGCTGACGGATTTACCCATA
>JAEZAY010000281.1 GCA_023427575.1 Bacteroidota bacterium
ACCCAAGAATGCATTGCATCCCACACCGCTGTCGCGCAACAAATGAGCTATCATGGTACTGATGGTTGTTTTTCCATGAGTTCCAGCTACGCAAATATTGAAGGAGCCCCTGGTTATAATTCCAAGAACATCGCTTCTTTTTAAAATGGTGTAATTATTCGCTTTAAAAAAGTTAAGTTCCTGATGCGTTGAGGGAACAGCAGGGGTATAAACCACAATATCTGCATCCCTGGAAACCAGCTCTACATTGTCTTCATAATGTATGGCAATCCCTTCTTCCTCCAGCTTTCGGGTAAGCGGGGTGGATGTACGGTCATAGCCAGCCACTTTTTTACCATGAAAAGAGAAGTAACGTGCAAGCGCGCTCATTCCGATTCCACCGATTCCGATAAAATAAACTGACTGTATGTTTTTGACTTCAATCATCCGGATACTATAATATAACCGTGTTTAAAATTTCTTTTGCAATAAGTTCGTCCGCGTTTCTGACTCCCAGCCTGTTCACGTTATCGCTCAGTTCCTTCAGTTGCGCTTCATTCTTTAACAACTCCGCCGCCTTTTTAACCAGTGTTGTACCTGCTTCCGCGTCGGGAATAAGTATTGCCGCTTTCCGATCCTCCAGTTTTCTGGCATTCACTGTTTGGTGATCTTCAGCCGCATGCGGGTAAGGAACAAAGATTACCGGCTTGCCAACCACCGCCAGTTCAGCCACCGACATTGCACCTGCCCTCGAGATGACCAGATCAGCCGCCGCGTAGGCCAGATCCATTCTATTTATAAACTCACTGGCAAAAACGAAAGATTTTTTTGCCGTGCGTTCTTTGGCCCTTTCTAGATACGATTTGCCGGTTTGCCAAATCAATTGCAACCCTTCCGATTCCAGAAAATCCAAATCCCTGTCAATGGCCTCATTAATGGTTTTGGCTCCAAGACTTCCTCCGATACAGAGCACTGTTTTTTTATCCGAACTCAGTCCAAAAAAATTCAGTGACTCTTCTCTTCCTGTTTCCGCCGCAAGAATTGATTCCCGAACAGGGTTTCCGCTTATCGTCAATTTCCCGGCAGGAAAAAAACTTTCCATCCCATCGGTACTTACAAAAATCCGGGTAGCCTTTTTACCAAGCAGGATGTTTGATTTGCCCGCAAAGGAATTGGCTTCATGAATAAATGTGGGGATACCCCTTGCCTGCGCATAACGCAAAACCGGAAAACTGGAATATCCACCGACGCCTATTGCCAGATCCGGCATCCATGAGATAAAAATATTCCTCACCTGGAAAAAGCTTTTTATCAGTTTAAATGGAAGACTGAGATTTTTAATGAAAGAGCTTCTGTTAAATCCCGCGATCGTTATTCCTTCAATAGGGAAGCCTGCCTCGGGAATTTTTTCCATTTCCATTTTTCCTTTTGCCCCTACAAAAAGAATTTCTGTTCGGGGATCTATTTTCAATAATGCATTCGCAATGGCGATGGCTGGAAAAATATGTCCTCCGGTTCCGCCACCTGCGATCACTACTTTTAGTCCTCTGCTCGTTCTGGTTTCGGGCAGGCCGGAATTTATCTTAACGGGTTCATTCATCATGGTTATCGTTTTGAGATGAATGAATGGTTTGAAGGGCCGGATTTTCCATCTGTTCTACATTACGTGCAACACTCAGGATAATTCCAATGGCCAGACAGGTAAACAAAAACGAACTTCCGCCCATACTCACCAGCGGAAGCGTAACACCTGTTACCGGAAATAAATTCACGTTTACCGCCATATTGATAAAAGCCTGGATCACCAGAGTAAAGCTGAGCCCCAAAGCCAGGAATGCACCAAAAGCGTAGGGACATTTTTTAAAAATCCGGATGCTTCGGAAAAGAAAAACCAGATATATAAATATGATAAAGGCGCCCCCCAGAATCCCGTACTCCTCAATTATAATAGCATAAATAAAATCGGAATAAGGATGCGGGAGAAAATTGCGCTGTTCGCTGTTACCGGGACCAAGACCAAACAACCCTCCTTTTGCAATCGCGATCTTGGCCTGATTTATCTGGTAATTGTCGTCTTTATCGGCCTGCTTTTCGGAATAAACAAAACTTTGAACCCGCTTGATCCAGGTAGGCAAACGTCCGGCTTCCAGCAACGCGGGAAGATCTTTCATCTTGCCTTCCTCCTTGTCATAATAAAGCATCGAAACTGCTATCAGGATCATTACCGGCACCAGGGCAATTCCCACGGTTGCGCCAATATGTTTCATACTGACCCTTCCTATAAACATCAGCAACAAACTGGTAGCTCCAATCAGCAATGCCGTTGACAGGTTAGCCGGCGCTATCAGCAAACAAACAGCAGCTACCGGGATGATCATCGGCAGAAATCCTTTTTTGAAATCTTTAATTACATGCTGTTTTTTACTGAGCAATCTGCCAAGATACATGAACAGGGCCAGTCTTGCCAGGTCGGAGGTTTGGAAAGTGAGATTGATAATCGGAAGCCGGATCCAGCGGCTACCTTCATTCAGCCTAACTCCAAAAAACAAAGTGTACAATAACAATGGAATTGAGATCAGGATCAGAATCTTCGACCATTTTGAATACAGGGTATAATTCACCTGATGGGCAAAATAGATGATCAGCATTCCAATTACAATAAAGGCCACCTGCCTGAACAGATAAATTTCAGTGTTCCCCTTATTATAACGGTAGGCAAGCAATCCGGTGGAACTGTACACCACAAGCAGGGAAAGCATGGCCAGCAGGATAACAGTTACCCAGATAACCTTATCGCCTTTTGTCTTATGGCCCAGATT
Source organism: Bacteroidota bacterium (assembly GCA_023427575.1). Lineage (GTDB taxonomy): Bacteria > Bacteroidota > Bacteroidia > Chitinophagales > Chitinophagaceae > Flavitalea. Next base: position 2,799 of record JAEZAY010000281.1, read on the forward strand.
CGATGATATGGAATTAAGATCCGTCAATACTCAATGTTTGTATAAATTCCGTTTTACCCTCAGATATCTATAAACTATTCGATTGCTATTATAATGCTTTCACTGCCTGCTTGAACTGCGTACCTCTGTCTTCATAGTTTTTAAACAGGTCAAAACTTGCGCAGGCCGGGCTCAAAAGCACAACATCCCCCTTATTTGCCAGATGGAAAGCCGATTTAACCGCTTCTTCAGCGCTTTCCGTATTCACCATTACCGGTACATCATTGCGGAATGCTTCGTGTATTTTCCGGTTATCAGTACCCATGCAGACGATCGCTTTCACTTTTTCTTTTACGAGATCCAGCACCGATGAATAATCATTTCCTTTATCTATCCCACCCAGGATCAGTATAACGGGTTTATCCATCGACTCCAGCGCATACCAGGTACTGTTCACGTTGGTAGCCTTGCTGTCGTTTATAAAATCGACACCGCGAACCGAAGCCACAAATTCCATCCGGTGCTCCAGGGTTTCAAATGATTGCATGGCATCCCGGATCTTTTCATTTCTGATCCCCATTGTTCTCGCGGCAAGTCCTGCAGCCATCGTATTGTATTGATTGTGTTTTCCTCTAAGCGCAAAATCGTAAACACTCATCTGCACGCGTTCATTTTCGGTGGTAATCGTCATGGTACCGTCTTTAATAAAGGCTCCGGGATTTGTTTCTTTACTCATGGTAAATGGTAGTAGGTTAGTTTTGATTTGGAAGCTTCCAATGAACTTTCGGGTTACCGGATCATCATCGTTATAGATAAAAAAATCCTTTTCCGTCTGGTTCATTGTGATCCTGAACTTGCTCTTAATATAATTTTCAACATTGTTATCGTACCTGTCTAAATGGTCTTCGGTAATATTTGTTATGATCGAAATATCCGGTCTGAAACTTTTTATATCATCCAGTTGAAAACTGCTTATTTCTGTTACATACACGTCCTTTGGATCAAGGGCCACCTGTCTTGCCATTGAAAACCCGATATTTCCAACCAGTGCACAATCAATACCCCCATGTTTCAGGATATGATAGATCAGGGCTGTGGTGGTTGTTTTTCCATTACTTCCCGTAATTCCAATCACTTTACTATTTCCCTTAAACCTGTAGGCCAGTTCTATTTCACTGATCACCGGAATCCCCCTGGCCCGGATCTTCTGTATAATGGAAACGGTATCTGGAATACCTGGGCTTTTTACGATTTCATCTGCATTTAGAATAAGTTCTTCAGTATGTGTTTTTTCTTCATATTGAATACCTGCCTGCTTTAACTCCAGGCTGTATTTTTCAGCTACCGGTGAGAAATCCGAAACAAAAACATCATAACCCATCTTTCCCGCAAGAATTGCCGCTCCCACTCCACTTTCGCCTGCTCCCAGTATGACAATTCTTTTATTCATAATTTTTTATAATTGGGCGGATTTTTGGTTTTTCAATGGTTTGAATTTTCTGTTAGAATACTGTCTTTACCTTAACAAGGGTTGTTTTCACGGATGGATCTGGAATTCCCGGTTTTTCAAAATTATTTTTACCTACCTGATCTTTAATGTTACGATCGCGAATACCACGCAAAGAATTGTTACAATCCAGAATCTCGTTACGATCTTACTCTCATGATATCCCAGCTTCTGATAATGATGATGAAGCGGGCTCATCAGAAAGACCCTTTTCCCTTCGCCATATTTCTTCTTGGTGTATTTAAAATATCCAACCTGAATCATTACACTTAAACTTTCAACGAGGAACACGCCGCAAAAAATGGGGATCAGCAGTTCTTTCCGTACAATAATGGCAAGTGCGGCAATGACGCCACCCAGCATCAGACTTCCCGTATCGCCCATAAATACCTGCGCCGGATAAGTGTTGTACCATAAAAACCCAACGCATGCTCCCACCATTGCTCCTATGAATATTGACAACTCCCCGAGATTGGGGATATACATGACGTTCAGGTAATCAGCGAAACGAAGATTACCGCTTGCGTAGGCAAATATGCCCAGGCAAACTCCAATGATAGCGCTGACGCCCGTTGCCAGTCCATCCAACCCATCCGTAATATTTGCCCCATTCGATACCGCCGTTATTATAAAAATGACAACGATGATATAGAGTACCCAGGTGATCCCTTTCATAAAGCCCGGCAACAAGCGCGAGTATCTGAATTCATGGTCTTTCACAAAGGGAATGGTAGTAATGGGTTCATCGGCTTCCACGAAATAGGTGGTCTTATCATCGAGGGTTATCTTTTTAATATGATAATCATCTGCCTTTACAACACCGGTATACTCGCGCCAAACCTGCGTATTATCGTTAAACAATAATGTAGTGGCAACAACAAAACCAAGAACCACCTGCCCAAGCACTTTGAACCATCCGGCAAGCCCATCTTTATCGCCTTTTTTATAGGGAATGCCCTGCTGTTGTGAGATTCGTTTGGCGCGCAGCTTCAGGTAATCATCAATAAATCCAATCAGGCCCAGCCAAATGGTACTGAAAATCATGAGCCGGATATATGCTTTACTCAAATC
>JAEZAY010000291.1 GCA_023427575.1 Bacteroidota bacterium
ACTCCAGACTCCCGACTCCCGACTCCCGACTCGAACACAAGCCTCTTCCGGCTCGATTCCAAATCCAACCCATCCCTATCCTGCTCCAAATCCGTTTTTCTTCAGCCAGCCTTTTATTTTTTCGCGCTGATCACCCTGGATAATGATCTGGCCATCTTTCACCGAACCGCCGGTGCCGCAGAATGTTTTTAACCGTTTTCCCAATTCTTCCAGATCATTGCTTTTACCAACAAAATTTTCGATCAGGGTGACAGCCTTGCCGCCGCGGTGTTTTGTTTCATAGCTGATTTTTAGTCTTTGCCGCGAAGGCTCCGGCGTTTCCTGCTCTTCATGCGCTTCATCCGGCAACCGGAAAGAAGGATCGGTGGAAAATACAATGCCGCTACTGGATGATTTTTTCTTTGCCATGAAATGAATGGTCTGTTAATAAAATTTTTTATCCGATGGAAGCTTTTAAACTCAGATCAAGACTGCGGGCCTGATGGATCAATGCACCCGCTCTGATGAAATCAACGCCGGTTTTCGCATATTCTTCGAGGTTAGAGAGGTTTATTCCGCCACTGGCTTCCGTTTCATAACGACCGTCTATCAGCTGAAGTCCTTCCCGAATTTCATCCGGAGTGAAGTTATCGAGCATGATCCGGTTTACCTTACCGATCCGGAGCACTTCCCTGATCTCATCCAGGCTTCTTGTCTCCACTTCAATTTTCAGCGGCAAATTCAGCTTCTGCACATAATCAAAAGCTTTTGTGATAGCACTCTCCAAACCACCGGCATAATCAATATGATTGTCTTTAAGCATAATCATATCATACAGGCCCATACGATGATTATAACCACCGCCGATCCGCACCGCTTCCTTCTCAAAGATCCTGAAATTGGGCGTTGTTTTCCTGGTATCCAGGATCTTCGTTTTATAGTTTTTTAACTGGTCGGCATACTGACGGGTAAGTGTTGCAATTCCGCTCATTCGCTGCATGGTATTTAATACCAGCCTTTCGCAAGAAAGTATGGTATGAACTGATCCTTCCACTTCAAAAGCGGTCTGGCCGGGAAGCATGGTTTCCCCATCTTTTTTCAGGGCCTTAAAATGAAAAGAAGGATCTTTTAACCGGAAGATCATCTCAGCGATCTGCATTCCCGCCAGTACACCTTCTTCCTTGATCTTCAAGATGGCCTTTCCCATTGCCCCGGGTGGAATGCAACTAAGTGTGGAATGATCGCCATCGCCGATGTCTTCAGCAAGTGCAGACAAGATCAGTGACTGAAAGCTTTGTTCAATTTTGCTCATGATACAAATTACGGATAAAGAAAAAGGAGTAAAAAGATCTTAGCTCTTTTTACTCCTTTCATCATTAATCGGCCGAAGCCGCGATTGTATTTTTAGTGCCGGCCCTTTAATTTTCGGACTGAAACGCAATTTCCTGGATCACCTGCTGATCGCCTTTTTGCTTCATGTACAACTTGGTGCGGAAGGTTCCGTTTTTAGTTTGCAAAGATCCGATGCAAAACTGCGAACCGTTCATATTCCCTTTATGCTTTACCTGAAATGAACGGACATTGTTACTGGAGAAAAAATCTTTCAGGATCATTTCCGCCTGATTCTTACTGAAGTTATCGCTTTTATCAGGCAGTGAAATATCAATCCGGGTATCAAAATATTTTGAAAGCTGATTTGCATTACCGGTTTTCAGCGCATTCAGCACTTCTTCAATGCTGTATTGAGGCTGAGCTTTAAAAGAGACAAGGAACAGCGAAAGCATAACAAACGCGATTCCCAATAGTTTTTTCATGATCAGTGGTTTTCAACCTCCATTTCGCTAAAAACATGCCAAACTGGAGATAGGTATAAAATTAACACTTGCGGTTCCTTTAGTATCTTTACCGCTTTACCCGACTAAATTAATGAATTCATATAACTGTTATGGTAGATAAAAAAGTTATCCTTTTGATCATGGATGGCTGGGGGATCGGTCAGATTGAAAAATCCGATGCAATCCGCAATGCTTCAGTCCCTTTTGTTCAGTCACTTTATTCCAGATACCCAAATACAACTTTAATCACCTGCGGCGAAGCCGTTGGGTTACCGGAAGGCCAGATGGGCAATTCCGAGGTCGGCCATCTGAACCTGGGCGCCGGAAGAATTGTGTACCAGGAGCTGCAGCGTATCAATGTAGCCATCCGTGATCGGTCCTTCCATAACAATCCTGTTCTGCTGCAATCTGTCAGAAAGGCGAAAAATGAAGGCAAAAGGTTGCATTTGCTTGGATTGGTGAGTGATGGCGGGGTTCATTCTCATATAAATCATCTGAAAGCGATTGTTGATTTGTGTAAATCGGAAAACCTCGATCAGGTTTATATCCACGCGTTTACTGATGGCCGTGATACGGATCCGAGAAGCGGGGTTGGATTTCTGACTGAACTGCAGGAACATCTGGATAAAACCACCGGCAAAATTGCTACCGTATCGGGACGCTATTTTGCAATGGATCGCGACAAAAGATGGGAAAGGGTGAAACTGGCCTATGATGCCCTGGTGAATGGAATCGGAGAGAAAACAAAAAATGCCATCACCGCATTGGCAAATGCATACGAACATAATATAACCGATGAGTTTCTGAAACCCACCATCGTTACGGATGAACAAGACCGCCCGCTGGCACTGATCGAAAATGGCGATGTAGCGATCTGTTTTAATTTCCGCACCGATCGTTGCCGGGAAATTACGCAGGTGCTTACTCAAACCGATATGGCGGATTTCCAGATGTACAAACTTCATCTGGATTATACAACCATGACAGAATATGACAAGACTTACCAGAATGTTCATGTCATTTTTGAAACCGATAATTTAAATAACACACTGGGTGCGGTTCTGCAACAGGAAGGAAAAACCCAGATCCGGATCGCCGAGACCGAAAAATATCCGCATGTTACTTTCTTCTTTAACGGCGGTCGGGAAACACCCTTTGATGGTGAAAAACGAATCATGATCCCATCTCCAAAAGTGGCTACCTATGATCTGCAACCGGAGATGAGCGCTTATGAATTAACCGATGCCATCATTCCTGAAATTGAAAAAGAATCCGCCGATTTTATTTGTCTGAATTTCGCCAATGCCGACATGGTGGGCCATACCGGGGTATGGGAAGCTGTTATAAAAGCGGTGGAAACGGTAGATGTTTGCGTAAACCGGATCGTTACCACAGCTCTCGCTCATGGGTACACGATATTGCTGACGGCGGATCATGGGAATGCCGACTTTATGATTAACAATGACGGCTCGCCAAATACGGCCCATTCATTAAATCCGGTTCCGCTTTTCCTGATTGATTCAGCATATAGAGGACCAATTCAGCCAGGCAAACTCGGTGATATAGCACCCACCATTTTGAAGCTTATGAATCTGCCTGCACCAGCGGAAATGAGCGGCCAGGCCTTGATTTGATCAATGGAAAGCCTCTCATGGCCTTAGGATTAGAAATTCTCTAAAAATTTCGATTGCACGCAGCTTTTGGTACCTAAAATTGTCTAAATTACATGGCAACCAAACGGTTTATATGACCGAAGACGCCATTGTTCAAGGCTGTTTACGCAAGGAGGCTACGGCTCAACGGGAACTCTACTCAAAATACAGCCCCAAAATGCTTTCTGTCTGCTATCGTTTTGCGCATAACCGCGAAGACGCAGAGGATATGTTGCAGGAAGGATTTATAAAAGTGTTTTCGCAGATACACACTTTTCAGGGCAAGGGAGCTTTTGAGGGCTGGATCCGCCGGATCATAGTTCATACCTGCATTAACAACCTTAAGAAAAACAAGAAATTTAACGAAAGCGTGGATATCATTCATGCTACCGGTTTACAGGTGCGGGAGGAATCCGTTCCTTCCATTGTTCAGGCGAAACAGATCGTAGAATCGATTCGCCTGTTGCCAATCGGCTACCGCACAGTACTGAACCTGTACGCGATCGAAGGGTATTCGCATAAAGAGATCGCCGGGATGCTTGACATAGAAGAAAGCACCAGTCGCTCTCAATACACCAGGGCCAAGCAGATGCTGGAAGATATTCTGGTAAAGAAAAAGATCATGCAAAAACCAAAGGAGAAAACAAGCTGGTTAGGATTAGCGGCGGGTCAGTAGCATTTTAACAGAACAGATCAACAGATCATATATATCCAATCCGGGGAAAAACCGTACCGCGCAAACACTAACGATATGGAGAAGCGATTTTACCATGACGATTTTGAGGAATTGATCAAACAGAAGGCCGACCAATACAAAATGTACCCTTCTGAAAAAGTCTGGAAACAGATTCATCACTCGCTGCATCCGGGGCGCAAATGGTATTGGTTTGGATTTGCCCTGCTTTTATCCGGCGTTGGCCTTTATTCCATTACCGAACTTTCAACGCCTTCACTCACTGCTCCTTTGGTTCAAACCA
>JAEZAY010000292.1 GCA_023427575.1 Bacteroidota bacterium
ACTCCAGACTCCAGCCTCCCGACTCACTTTACTGTCCCTGCGCCAGGCTATACGCTTTCTTATCTCCCCACATCAATAGCAATTCAGAAGAGCAGATATGGAAATCGCCGCTGAGGCTAACATATAATCCGAGGATATCGTGCTGCTGCAAAGGCTGATCCTCGATGCTTTCAAAGCGAACATTATACTGATTCACCAGGTTCGTATATACGGAACCGGTAGGCCATACCTGGGTGCCCCGATTACTGATATTAATGAGGTTAAATTTCAGGCCCGCATGTCTTTTGCATTTCTCTGCGATAATGATGGGTTGCTCTTCACTTTCAATGAACATATCCACTCCTACAATCTTTTCATTGTCCTTGTCCTGGGTAACCATCATCGCGTTGCGGTCGAGTTTAAACATGGTTTGTGTCACCGGCATATTGGGAAGATCCGGCTTTGGATTTTGCCCGGGTTTCTTGCCAAAATTGCCGATAATGGCTTCTGCGAAATCGCTGGTATTTAGCGCCGGTTTGGATTTATCGCCAAAATCACCGGTACGAACTCCGGTTTCCAAAGTATACAAAAGCGCATTTTCTATGGCCGCTGCGTTTTGCATCAGCCCAAGATGCCGGAGCATGGCAATACCGCTAAGCAGAAGCGCTGTGGGATTCGCGATATTCTTACCGGCAATATCCGGCGCAGTACCGTGTACGGCCTCAAAAATGGAAATATGATCGCCGATATTCGCCGAAGGGGCAAATCCCAGGCCTCCAACCAGTCCGGCACATAGGTCTGAAATAATATCGCCCTGCAGGTTGGTGAGCACTACTACATCAAACTCATGGGGGCGAACCACCAGCTTCATAGCCAGATCGTCTACAATGATATCATCCGATTTTAATTCGGGGTATTCTTTTGCCACCTCGTAAAAACATTCCAGGAAAAGGCCATCGGTCAGTTTCATAATATTGGCCTTATGGCCGCAGGTAATCCGGCGGGCCCCTTTCTTTTTAGCCATTTCAAAAGCGTACCGGATCACCTGTAAACTGCCGGGACGTGTGATAAAGCGGCGACTCAGCGCTACGTCTTGCGTTAGCATGTGCTCGATCCCGCCATAGGTATCCTCAATGTTTTCCCTTACAATCGTAATATCTATCGGAATTCCTGCTTTTGAAAAAACGGTATCCACACCATGCAGACTTTGAAAAACCCGGTTATTCGCATAGGTATTCCAGGTTTTCCGGGCGGTAACATTCACACTTTTAACCCCCTTGCCTTTTGGTGTTTCCATGGGACCTTTAAAAAGTATTCCCAGATTTTCAATCACCTGCTGCGCTTCGGGGGTCATTCCGTTCGAAAAACCCTTGTCAAACACCCATTTTCCCATTTCCACGTACTCATATTCCAGGGGCACCCGGGCAGCCCTGAATATGGATAATACGGCTTCCATTATCTCCGGCCCAATACCATCTCCTTTTGCTACTGCTATTTTCATGTCTTTTATTTTAAATGGTGTGTGGCAAAATTAAACGCTTATAAAGGAATTACTGTTAAATATCACCCATTAAGTTTCAGCCCATTTTATTTTTTTCTACTTTTACTACAAATCGGATGAATGGTATCAAAAATTTCTGAAGGGATTGAGATCAGCGTGGAAACCTTTTATCAGCCGGATTACTCCAACCCGGTGGCCGGTGAGTACATGTTCGCCTACAGAATCACGATTGAAAATCACAACAGCTTCGCCGTTAAGCTGCATCGCCGTCATTGGTATATTATCGACAGCAACGCTACCAACCGCGAAGTGGAAGGGGAGGGCGTTGTCGGAGTTCAGCCAACCATTCAGCCCGGCGAAAAATACCAGTATGTGAGCGGATGTAACCTGAATACGGAAATGGGAAAAATGTACGGGATTTATATCATGGAAAATCTGCACGATAAATCCAGCTTCGAGGTCAATATTCCGGTATTTGAAATGGTTGTTCCCTTTAAAATGAATTAGCGTTTTAATTCCCTCATCAGTGGCAAATCATTTAATGGGGTTATTGCCATCTTTCCTGCGGAATCAGGTTTTTCTTTTAATGTTTTAAGTTTCCAGATTCAGTTTCTATTCTTCTTTCTTTAAAAAAAAGTAAAGTTGCTATACCAGTTTGAGCTATGATAAAACAGGTATAAACGCAATGTATAAACGAAATTTAGGCTTATCATAGCAATCTCCTAACCGCCAATAAAAAAACCTCCATACGGATGTATGAAGGTTTTTTTATTATAACATCAAATCTTACAGTGAGCTGGTATCGGATTTTTTGATTCCGATTCTGTACAGCAGGTATGCCATGGCTGCAAAGAACAGTACCCCCAGCACATAATATCCGGCCTCACCCAATAGTCCTTCCAGGCCCGCTTCCATTGTTACTGCACTCAGGAACCGGCCGCCCGATTCGGAGCCGCTTAAAAACGCGATGATGACCCCGGCAACTGCCCCGCCCGCCACTAAGCCGGTGGCGAACAGATTTCCTTTACCCAATTCCTCCTCTTCCGGATTCAAAGCGGCATTGTTTTTCTTTTGTTTATAATCCACCAGGCCTTTAATAGCGCCTCCGATGAAGATTGGAAGGGTAGTAGACAAAGGCAGGTATGCGCCTACGGCAAAGCTCAGCGATTTAACGCCGCAGAGTTCCATCACCAATGCCATAAACATGCCCACAAAAACATATTGCCAGTCGAGATTCTGAGAAAGGATTCCCTTGATCAAAGTAGCCATCAGTGTTGCCTGTGGGGCCGGATACTGTTCGCTGCCAATCGCGTGCTCGATGCCGCGGGCGGCCATTTCCGCGGTTGGACGATCCAGAAACTTTATGGTTAAACCGATAACCACTGATGAAACAATTGCTCCCGCGAACAGGGCTATCTGCTGGTTTCGCGGAGTGGCGCCCACAATGTAGCCGCTTTTCAGATCCTGCGAAGTGGCACCCGCATTGGCAGCGGCGATGCAGATCATACCGCCCACCACAAGCACCAGGGGTTCAAACACCTGGCCGGTCCAGCCCACACCCAAAAAGATCAGGCTGGTTCCCATGATGGTTGCTATGGTCATTCCGCTAATCGGGTTATTGGATGAACCGATCAGACCAACAATC
>JAEZAY010000176.1 GCA_023427575.1 Bacteroidota bacterium
GTTTACCCGGTACTGGCTACCGTTTTCATAGATGCGATTTTTAAGATCGATACCCTGGCGATCGGCCAGGTGCTGATGGTAAATTTCTTTGTTTCCTCTTCGTTGCTGATCATGCTGCGCACTGGCGTAAAAGGACTTTATTATTACATGAAACGGATCACCCGCGATAAGAAGGAAACGGTAGTGATCTATGGTTCGGACCGAAACGCGATTCTGATTAAACAGGCATTGCAGTCGAGTACCGACAGCCAGTTTATGATTGTTGGATTTATCGATACCGACAAGGACAAGATCAATAGTCATATTGAACAGATCCAGGTTTATCATGTGAATCAGCTTGCCAAATTAAAGCGCAAGAAAAATGTAGAGAAACTGATTCTGATAAACCACCAGCTTGGGAAATCAGACAAGCAGAATGTGATTGATATCTGTTTACAGCTTGGAATAAAAGTGGTAACGGTACCACCTTCTGAACAATGGGTTTATGGAAAGCTTAGCCTGGTACAGATCCAGGATCTGAAGATTGAAGATCTGTTACAAAGAGAACCGATTGTGATCAACAATACCGAGATCGCGGATGAACTGAGCGGAAAGCGGATCCTGATCACGGGTGCTGCCGGATCGATCGGCGCTGAAATTGTTCGCCAGGTGCTTCCGTACCGTCCGGAAATGGTTATTCTCTGCGATCAGGCTGAATCGGCCCTGCACGAGATCCAGCTCGAGGTGGAAGAGAAATTCCCGCACGCTAATATTAAAACCTTTATTGGTAATATCCGTGAGATCAAACGGATTCAACTGCCCTTTAAAGAGTTCCGTCCGCATATTGTTTTCCATGCTGCGGCATACAAACATGTGCCCATGATGGAAAATCACCCTACCGAAGCCATCCTTACCAATGTGATCGGAACGAAGAATATTGCCGACCTGGCAATCTTCTATAAGGCCGAAAAGTTTGTGATGGTTTCAACCGATAAAGCGGTGAACCCGACCAATGTAATGGGCACCTCCAAACGAATTGCCGAAATGTATGTGCAGTCGCTAAACAGCCTGCCCGAATCAAACGGGTTCGAAGGTCTGGAACCTGGCGCTCTGCTTTCCAATGTTTCCGCGCAAAGAACAAAATTCATTACCACCCGTTTTGGAAATGTGCTGGGTTCGAATGGATCGGTGATACCTCGTTTCCGGAATCAGATTCAGAACGGAGGTCCACTCACCATTACACATCCTGATATTACACGTTATTTCATGACCATCCCCGAGGCTGTACAACTGGTACTGGAAGCGGGAACCATGGGCAATGGAGGCGAGATCTTCATATTTGATATGGGCAAACCGGTCAAGATAGTCGACCTGGCTTTAAAGATGATTCGTTTGGCAGGCTTAACGCCCGATAAGGACATTAAGCTCACCTATACCGGACTTCGCCCCGGCGAAAAACTGTACGAAGAACTCCTGAACGAAAAAGAAAAGACCATCCCAACCCATCACGAAAAGATAAAGATCGCCAAAGTGGCGCCAGTATCTTACAAACAGGTATATTCGGATGTGGAGGAGTTGAGAATTTTAAGTGAAACAGAAAATACCACCCGCGTGGTGCGTAAAATGAAAGAAATGGTACCGGAATTCGTAAGCAAAAATTCCCGTTTTGAAGCACTGGATGCAGTGGCGGAAAAAAAGGAAATTGTTGCTCCCGAGCCAGCCGTTACTACCTGAGAAATCCCCCGCGATTAACCACCATTTATTGCAAAACCCCCTTAAATCTCAGATGAACTTTCATGCCCCTACGTCAGAGACCTAAGATTCATTTACCCAGTTTTTGGGTAATGATGACGATGGTTATTATAACCTTCATTGCTACCTGATATCCCGGTTTTGAATTTGAATCGACCGGCACCAGGAAGAATGATTCCATCATCGATTTTTTACTGCATGTATTTTATTATTTTATCATCGGAATTGTTTTTTTTCCGCTGCTGAATCCGGTAAACAGCCGGTCCTGGATCTTTTTTCCCGCGCTTCTTCTGCTTTCCGTTCTGTTTGAGTTCCTTCAGATCTGGGTCCCTTCCCGATCTTTTTCCTTTGTTGATATGCTGGGCAACCTGCTGGGCGTGGGTCTCGCTTTCATTTTTTCCTATTGGGGAAGACGAAAGTTTAACCGTGAAACGAACAGAAAACGATCTTCTTAGTTTCTTCTTCCGGCTTAATTTTCCGAACTTAGAATTCCGCTCTCTTCCATTGCCCTGATCGAATTATGCGGGGCATTATTTTTATTGGATATTGGGTCATAATTTTCCGGTAACCGGATCGAAAATGATTTTCTTTCATGACCAATATCTCGTCCAAAATCAAAAAAGCCTGGGCCAGTCTTGCCCTTCTTTCCGTAGAGTTGCTGCTCGTGGCGGGTCTGTTCCTGGCTTCGCTTCTTACTTTTGCATTTCTGGTGTACCGGATTTTCCGGCTCGACCGCACAGGCCTCGATCTCCGGGTTTTTGAATGGGCTGCGGGCCATACCAATGAGGCAAATACCGCCTTCATGGTGTTTATAACCTTTTTTGCTTCGCAGCAGTTCCTGCTTCCCGCCAACCTGCTTTTGATCGCTTATTTTCTATTCGTGCGCCGTCACCGCTGGTATTCCATAAAAATTCCCGTGGTAGCCATCGGCAGCGTTTGTATGATGCTGTTACTAAAATTGTATTTCAGCCGCCCCCGCCCATTAACGCCCTTGTTGGAAGAAGTGAAGGGATTCAGTTTTCCCAGCGGCCATGCCATGTCGGCCATGACCTTTTACGGATTGCTGATTTACCTGGTATACAAGAATGTTGGAAAAAAACTGAATAAGTGGATCCTCATTTTATTGCTGGGCATACTGATTTTTTTGATTGGTTTTTCCAGAGTGTATCTTCGGGTACATTTTGCCAGCGATGTGCTGGCCGGCTTTTCGGTGGGAATTATCTGGCTGGTTATTTCCATCTGGTCGCTGAACCGGATAGAAAGATATACCCGCAGGAAGATTGCCCCCTCGGTTGCCGCGGAACCCCTCGTTTAATTTATACTGATTTGCATGTTTTACCCTTCAGCCCTTTTTTCTGTACTGATCTTTTTGCACGCCTGTGAAAAGCAACCCGCAAAAACTCCCGACGGAGTTTTTGAAGATAATCCGGTTTTTATTGAGCTGGAAGCCAAAGAAATTACGGAAACCTCGGGTATGGCCGACAGTTACAAAAATCCGGGACATCTTTGGATTCACGAAGACAGCGGTAATCCCCCCGCCATCCATCTTTTATCGCACAATGGAAAATTGGCAAAAACGATCAGGATAACGGGCACCAATAACCGCGATTGGGAGGAGCTCGGAATAGGAACGGGTCCTCAGCCGGGTCTTAACTATATTTATATTGCGGAAACAGGCGATAATAATCATCAGTATCCTTCCTATTCTTATTTACGTTTTCCCGAACCGGATGCAGGTGAAACAGAAATAAAGGAGTATGAAACCCTTCGCTTTGTTTATCCCGACGGCTCGCATGACTCCGAGGCATTTTTTGTAGCACCGGCCTCGAAAGATCTCTATATCATAACTAAAAGAGAAGCGAAATCCAGGGTGTATAAACTGCCTTTCCCCCAACAAACCAATTCCCTGAATACAGCCGTTTTTGTCGGTGAACTGCCTTATAGCGGAGTGGTGGCTGCCAGTCTTTCGCAAAACGGCAAAGAACTGCTGATAAAAACCTATCCCTCCATTTACTATTACCGCGGCGAAGGCTCGGAATCTGTGGAGGCCATGCTTCAGAAAGAAGGTAAAATGCTGGGTTATGAAACCGAAGTGCAGGGCGAAGCCATCAGTTTTGCCAATAACGGGTCAGGATTTTATACCCTGAGTGAAAAAGCCTTTTCAAATACTGTAAAAATGCATTTTTACAAACGGAAATAATCCCTTTAATTTTCGTCTGCCCTTCATCTGAGATCAATCTTTGGCAGGTTAATTTACATCACCATCGTTTCGATCTCGTCCATAGAAATACTCATATGACTTTCGTCGTATATGCATTCGCCATCGCGGATAACCAGAATTTGGGGTGATTCGTGATTGACTTTGTACAGTTCAGAAATATAATTGGAGAGACCCCGGAAATTGATCAGATCGAGGTAATAAAAATCCACATTTTGGGGTGCTCCTGACTTTTCCAACCGGTTCTTGGCCACCGAACTGATTCCGCACCGGGTGCTGTGTTTAAAGATAACCTGCGGAATTTCCTTTGAACGTTCGTTTATTTCTTCCAGTTGCTCTTCATGTCTTAAGGGTATCCAGTTCATCAGTCTTTAATTTATTTATAGAGTACAAGATCCAAACCAAAAAAGGTTACCCGTCAAAGGTAACCTTAAAGATTTTATGGGTAAAGGAAAGCTGCTTACTTTCCGTATCCTACATAGCCCTGATTGGATTTGCAGCCATGTTGTGCTGTACAGGAGCTAACTGTTACTGCTGTTACGAATGCCAATGCGAGAATTACAAGTGTCCTTTTCATTTTTTGTGGTATTTAGTTAACATGTAGACCGATGGAGGGCCTAACGATCAGGGAAAATTTCAAAGGAGCGGATAATCAGTGTAAGCAGGAGAATCGGAGGGATTGGATCTTGAAAAAGCAAATTACGCATTTTTCGGTCGCATCTGCAAGCTTCTGTGGTCCTGTTAATAAAATTTATATAATGCGTTGGTTTTTAAAATACTTTTAGAGTTAAATCCGGTATTAAATGAAAGTACATTTTATTGCGGTTGGAGGTAGCGTAATGCACCAGCTCGCTATTTCGCTGAAACGTAAGGGTTATGAAGTAACAGGCAGTGATGATGAGATCTTTGAACCTGCGCTTTCTAACCTGAAAGCTGAAAATATACTTCCCGCGGAAAACGGCTGGTTTCCGGCAAAGCTGGATTCGAAGCCCGATGCCGTCATTTTGGGGATGCATGCCAAAGCCGATAATCCCGAAATAGGCAGGGCCCGGGAACTGGGGTTAAAAATTTACTCTTTCCCCGAATATATTTATCAGGAAAGTCGCGATAAACAACGGATCATTGTAGGCGGCAGCCATGGCAAAACCACCACCACCTCCATGATTATGCATGTGTTGAAATCGGCGGCCAAAGATTTTGACTACCTGGTAGGGGCACGTCTGGAAGGATTTGACCAGTCGGTATCAATCACAAACGCGCCCTTAATTGTTTGTGAGGGCGATGAGTATCCGGCCAGTGTGCTGGAAAAGCGGCCAAAGTTCCATTTTTTATTTCCGCATATAGCCATCCTTACCGGAATTGCCTGGGATCATATCAACGTATTTCCCAGTTTTGAGATCTACCTGGAGCAGTTCGCCATTTTTATTCAAAAAATCGAAAAAGCGGGAATCCTGATTTACAATCAGTCGGATCCCATACTTGATAAGCTGGTAAAAGATAATTTCCGTTCCGATCTCCGGTATCAGCCATATGGCGTGCCGGAATTTACCATCCAGAATGGCAGGACAAGGGTAAGTCTGGATACCAATAGCGCCGATATTATGGTGTTTGGGGAGCATAACCTGATGAATCTGAATGCCGCCTGGTACGCCTGTCGTGAACTGGGAATCGGTTCCGAAATGTTTTTGCGCGCTATCGCCGATTTTAAAGGGGCGGCTAAGAGGCTTGAAATCCTGGCCGAAAACCAGTCAACCATCGTGTACCGCGATTTTGCCCATGCTCCTTCCAAACTGAAAGCAACCATCGGGGCGGTAAAACAGCAATTTCCCGATCGCAGACTGGTAGCGGTGTTTGAACTGCATACTTTCAGCAGTTTGAACGAAAAATTCTTGCCCGAGTACCGTGGATCCATGGATCCGGCCGATGCGGCGGCTGTTTTTTATTCAAAAAAAGCGCTGGAATTGAAGCGATTGCCCGAACTGGATCCGGAAAAGATTGCTGCGGGATTTGCCAAACCGGGACTGGCCGTGATCAACGATCGGAACAGCCTGGAAGAATGGCTGAACAGCCAGGATTATTCGCATTCAAACCTCTTGCTTATGAGCTCGGGAAATTATGATGGGATGGATATCCTTACATTTGCGAACCGGATCACCAACCCCGATTAAGTACTCTAAACTGTTTATACCGCTCATGCTGCATCTCACAAAGCCTCTTGCCATCATTGATATTGAAGCAACGGGAATGAATTTATCCGTAGACCGGATTATTGAAATCGCGATCATTAGGATTGGCCCCGGCGAGGAGAAAAAAGTAAAACGGAAACTGATCAACCCGGAAATGCCC
>JAEZAY010000393.1 GCA_023427575.1 Bacteroidota bacterium
GGTGAATGGAAAATTATTACCCGGACAGCAATGGTTCAGCCTTCTTTAAATTAGCCGGTGGTTTTTAAAGAACATTCTCACAAATGCACGGGTATTCTGTTCATAATAAACTGCAGGCTTTTGTATCTTTAAAAATCATTATATGCCGGGATCGGGACTGATATTATTACATCAGGATCTTCATATAAAACGCTTCCAATGAAAAACAGGTACTCTTTACTGATCACTTTATTATTACTGAGCGGTTTCAGTTTTTCTCAGTCAAAACCTAAAAAGCTTCCTTTTGATGGTTATATCCAAAATCGGGCGCCGCTTCGATCCAATCCATTCATCGAATTGCCCCTGGGATCAATCAGGCCAGCAGGATGGCTAAAGGAAATGCTGCTACGTCAGAAAAACGGGGCTACCGGCAATCTTGATAAATTATATCCCCTGGTGATGAACGAACGAAATGGCTGGCTTGGTGGAGATGGAGATCAGTGGGAGCGGGGACCTTACTGGATCGACGGGTTATTGCCCCTGGCTTATATTCTAAACGATAAGGAATTGATCGAAAAAGCCAAACCCTGGGTTGAGTGGGCTATTAAAAGCCGGCAGCCCGATGGGTATTTCGGACCATCCACAGATTATCCACATGAACGGGGCTTGCAGCGAAATAACAGTCGCGACTGGTGGCCAAAAATGGTGGTGCTTAAAATTCTAAAACAATATTATTCGGCCACCGGCGATCAAAGGGTGATTGATCTGATGACTGCCTATTTTAAATACCAGTTAAAAGAACTGCCTTCTAAACCTTTAGACCACTGGACTTTCTGGGCCCGGTACCGGGGTGCCGATAACCTGATGAATGTTTACTGGCTTTACAACATAACCGGTGATTCATTTTTGCTGGAACTGGGCGACCTGATCCACAAACAGACTTTCGACTATACGAACGCGTTTCTCAATACCGATATGCTTTCCACCATGGGCAGTATTCATTGTGTGAATCTCGCACAGGGAATAAAGGCGCCTGCCATTTATTATCAGCATCGAAGCGATCGGAAATATCTTGATGCAACTGAAAAAGGTTTTTCGGATATACGTCGTTATAACGGCATGGCTCATGGGCTTTTTGGCGGCGATGAAGCCCTGCACGGAAACAATCCAACCCAGGGTTCTGAATTATGTACCGCGGTGGAAATGATGTTTTCACTCGAAAATATTTTTCAGATCACCGGCGATCCGCGGTATGCCAACCATCTTGAAAAAATTGCATTTAATGCTCTTCCATCGCAGGTTGCCGAAAACTTTATCGATCGGCAGTATTTTCAACAGGCCAACCAGGTGATGATAAGCAGGCATCCGCGAAATTTTGATGTTAATCACGGGGGTACTGATCTCTGTTATGGAATTTTATCCGGCTATCCCTGCTGCACTTCCAATATGCACCAGGGCTGGCCTAAATTCACTCAAAACCTTTGGTATGCCACGCCCGACAGGGGTTTAGCCGCCCTGGTATATTCTCCCAGTGAAGTAAAAGCCTTTGTTGGAAACGGCGTGGAAGTGATATTTAAAGAAGAAACAAATTATCCCTTCGACGAAAAGATTCGCTTCAGTTTAACCACAGATAAAAAACAAAAAACGGTTTCCTTTCCTTTCAGCCTGAGGATTCCCGAATGGTGTTCAAAAGCAGTTATCCACATAAATGGCGAAATCTGGAAAGAACCCGCGGGCAATCAAATTGTAAAAATTGAGCGGGAATGGAAATCAGGTGATCTGGTGGAACTGGAATTGCCAATGGAGATCTCGGGATCGGTATGGTATGAAAACTCCCATTCCATTGAACGTGGGCCATTGGTGTACGGCTTAAAAATCGGCGAAGAGTTCCGCAAAATGAACAATGAAAAAGATCCGATCGACTATGGAAGTTCTTATTATGAAGTGTATCCCACAACTCCCTGGAACTACGGGCTGCTGGCACGTCCTGGCAAAAATGCCGGCGATTACAAACTCGAGAAAAAGCCAGCGTTGGCAAAATATCCATGGACTGCCGATAACGCACCATTGCAGATTAAGACCAGGGCGCAGAAGATTCCCTCCTGGAAATTATACAATGAAATGGCCGGCCCCATCCCATACTCGGTCACGTATGGCCTGGAAACCGAAAAAGAAGTGGAAGAAATTACATTGATACCATATGGATGTACGCGGCTGCGGATTTCACAGTTTCCGGTTATAGGAAGACGTTAGAAGATCCGGAAGGCGGGTTGATGGTTTGTATTAAAGGTTTATACGAAGAATAAAATGAGTACTATAATTCCGAAAACGCCTGTCGGTTCTGCCATTTCCTGTAAAGGATGGATTCAGGAAGCCGCATTGCGGATGTTACTGAATAACCTGGATCCGGCAGTAGCAGAAAAACCCGAAGAACTGATTGTATACGGAGGCCGGGGCAAGGCCGCCAGAAATCCGGAGAGCCTCGATCGCATTATCCGATCGCTGAAAGAACTGGAAAACGATGAAACCTTATTGATACAAAGCGGCAAGCCGGTTGCCATTTTCAAAACCCATCCCGACTCCCCGCGGGTATTGATCTCCAATTCACAACTGGTGCCAAATTGGGCTAACTGGAAACATTTTGATGAGCTGGAGAAGAAGGGACTCATGATGTACGGTCAGATGACTGCGGGTTCATGGATCTATATCGGTTCGCAGGGAATTGTTCAGGGTACTTACGAAACCTATTCAGCGATTGCAGCGAAACATTTTAAAGGTTCGCTGAAAGGAACTCTGCACGTAACTGCTGGTCTGGGTGGAATGGGCGGAGCCCAGCCCCTGGCCATCACGATGAATGAGGGTGTTTGCCTGGCCGCAGAAGTTGAGCGCTGGCGAATGGATAAAAGGGTGGAAACCAAATACCTTGATTTGGTTTACGATGATATTGACATGGCCATCGACCGGGCCTTAACTGCCAAACACAATGGGGAGCCCATATCGATTGGGGTGGAATGTAATGCCGTTCATCTTTTGCAGCGTTTATTGGATCGGAATATTGTTCCCGATACATTGACCGATCAAACCTCGGCTCATGATCCGCTGATCGGATACTGGCCGCATGAGATCAGTAAGGAGGAGGCCCTGAAACGGAGAGAACATGATCCCGACGAATACCTCCGGCTGGCAAATCGTTCCATGTTCAGGCATGTTGAACTGATGTTAAAGCTGCAATCGAAAGGGGCGGTCACATTCGATTACGGAAACAACCTTCGGGCCCGGGCTTTTGAAAACGGGCTCCAGAATGCCTTTAATTTTCCCGGTTTTGTCCCTGCCTATATCAGGCCCTTATTTTGCGAAGGAAAGGGGCCTTTCCGATGGGCTGCTTTAAGCGGCGATCCCAACGATATCCGGGAAACGGATCGGGCCATAATGGAACTTTTTCCCGAAAATCATTCACTGCAACGATGGCTAAAACTGGCTGCGGAAAAAATCGCCTTTCAGGGTCTCCCGGCCCGGATCTGCTGGCTGGGTCAGGGCGAAAGAGAAAAAGCGGGCTTAAAGTTTAATGAAATGGTGAAGGCGGGGAAATTAAAAGCGCCCATTGTTATCGGTCGCGATCATCTGGATACCGGATCGGTGGCTTCTCCAAACCGGGAAACCGAATCGATGTTAGACGGTTCGGACGCGGTGGCAGACTGGCCCATATTAAATGCATTGGTTAATACGGCGGGTGGCGCAAGCTGGGTCAGTTTACATCATGGCGGCGGGGTTGGTATGGGTTATAGTATTCACGCGGGAATGGTTATCGTGGCCGATGGTACAGAAGCGGCGGCGCGGCGTTTGGCAAGGGTTCTTCGGAACGACCCGGGTATTGGCGTTATCCGCCATGCCGATGCGGGCTATGAGCTGGCAAAAGATACGGCCCGTCAGCAAGGGCTGAATCTTGATGAAAGATTGGGTCTTTAGCCCTTATTGTTTTAGTGCCTTTTCATATGCGTCCAGAAACTGATCTGCGATCACCGGATTATTATACCTGGAGCGAACCATCTGGTATCCATTTTCCGCAAATTGTTCTGCCTTCTCTTTATCGGAAATACAGTCAAGAATGGCATTTACGAAATTCTCATTATCTCCTTTCTCCACAAGCCATCCACTGTATTCAGGCTGCACGATCTGTGAAATGCCTCCTACATTGTGCGCAACTACCGGAGTTTTGCAATAAAAGGCTTCCAGGATTACACCCGGCAAACCCTCGATCAGGCTGGGCAATACAAACAGGTCGGCCTGTTTTACAATCGCCAGTACATCGGACCGCGACCCGGTTAGATGTACATTTTTTTCCAGTCCCATTTCAGCTACCTTTTCCCTGATCTCTTTTTCCATTGGCCCTTTTCCAACAAAAATCATTTGAGCTTCGGGATGCGTGCCGGCAACCGATTTAAAGATCTTCAGCATCTCAAGATGATTTTTTTCCGCCGAGAGATTTCCAACATGAACAATTACCGGCCTTTTCTGAAAAAGATGGGCAAGATCCGCCGGAGCTGATTCCGGAATCGGATTCAGATCAATCCCAATGGGTATGGAGGCGATTTTATCAGGCTTATAACTGAAGGTTTTTATAAAATCCCGGTACGATACATCACTGACAGATGCAACCATTGAAACCCGGTCGACCAGAAATTTGTTGAATTTTTTCTTTATCCCGCTGTCGATAAAATAGCTCATGGTACTGGCATTCCGGAAAACAATCCGCGCCTTCCAGCCAAAAAATAATTTGCTTAGTACGGCAAATTTCAGCGTGTTGCCCGAATTCGATTGTACAATATCATATTGATTTTCTTTGATAAGCCGGGCCAGGCTTTTCCATCCTTTCCAGTCAAAAAGGCGCGAATTAAGACTGCTGTTAAGCGCTTCCACCGGAATTCCGTTGGGAAACTGCGTTAATGAACCGGGATAAAGCGCCAACAGATCGGAACGATGACCTTTTTCGATCAGGCTTTTCGACAATTGTGAAGCAAACATTTCCGCGCCACGTAGTTGTGGATGGTTGATAAGCTGCAGGATTTTCATTTGTTTTCAGGTTCAGTGATTGTTAAAACGCAGGTAGCGGCGCGAAAGTAATGCAAGCGGCTTAAAACCCGAAATCTCCGGCCAGGGCGGCTGGAGATTCCGGGTTTTGTAATATTCTTATGAAGAAATATTAATGGGATTTTTGTTCCGACTTTATCTCATTTTCATCCTGGCTTCGGAGCTTCATCATTTCTTCCACATCGGCGCCCGATTTGTTCAGTTCTATTTTCCGCGTGTTTCGCCTCAGTCTCATATTCAGCAGTTCGACTGCCAGCGAAAACGCAATGGCCGTATAAATATAGCTCTTACTGATTTCCTGATGGAATCCTTCGGCGATCAGCATTACTCCAATTACGATAAGGAAAGAAAGCGCCAGCATCTGAAGGGTAGGATTGTTATTGATAAAGCGGCTGATACTGCCTGCAAAAGCCATCATTACCAGAATGGAAGCCACTACAGCAATAATCATTACCACTACATTTTCTACCAGGCCAATGGCCGTTAAGATCGAGTCGAACGAAAACACCGCGTCTACCAGTACGATCTGGAAAATGACCGCCCGCAAACTAGAATAGGAGCGGGACGATTCGGGTTTGGCAGACTGTTCCAGCTTATGGTGAATTTCAAGCGTGCTTTTCGCGATTAAGAATATGCCCCCGGCAAGCAGAATGATATCTTTCCAGCTTAAGGCGAAGGGTTCACCCTGGTCGTTTGTTATAAAACCCAGTTCAAGCACGGGTTGAGTAAGTCCGATAATCCAGGTGATGGTTAGCAAAAGCAAAATCCGGAATCCCATCGCCAGCAACAAGCCGATATTACGGGCCTGGCGTTGTTGGTGTTTGGGCAATTTGTTGGCTACAATGGAAATAAAGATAATATTATCAACTCCCAGAATGATTTCTAAAAAAGACAGCGTAAGTAAACTTACCCAAACGGAAGGATCCGAGAAATCCGGAAAATGCATGGTGGCGATTTTGGTCGCCAAATTACTTAAAAACTCATGCCATTCAGAAAATCTTTCCGAAGCATAAGAACATTTATACTAAACTGCTTTAAAACAGGTTCGGCTGTTTTTATTAAATTGTTGAATGGCTACGATGCTGATCAGGAACATTCGTCAACTCTATGGCATACATAATCCATCGCTTCCGTTGCGGGGCGAGGCATTGGCCCAAATTCCGGTTCTGGAAAATGCCTATGTTATTATTGAAGATGATCAGATCGCCCAATTTGGCCGGATGGAAGAACTGGACGCAGCAATATCCTGTTCTTCCTCAATCGATGCGAAATCCAGGATCGTGTTTCCGGCCTGGTGCGACAGCCATACGCACCTGGTTTTTCCATCCTGGCGCGAGGAAGAGTTTCTGCTAAAGCTGAAAGGACTTACATACGCTGAAATTGCATCGGCCGGCGGTGGCATTTTAAATTCGGCCCTGCGAACCGAAACCATGAGCGAAGATGAACTGTTTATAAAAAGCTGGAAACAGCTCGAAGAGATTCGCAGGATGGGAACGGGAGACATTGAAATAAAAAGCGGTTATGGGTTAACGGTAGAAGGCGAACTGAAAATCCTACGCGTGATCCGGCGGCTGCGGGAAAAATCGACCATGCTTATCAAATCAACATTTTTGGGCGCCCATGCATATCCTCCGGCTTATAGGGAAGATCATCAGGGCTATATCGATCAGATTATTACTGAAATGCTTCCGCAGATCGCAGCGGAGAACCTGGCCGATTTTATCGATGTTTTTTGTGAACAGGGTTTTTTCTCCAATGAAGAAACGGAACGGATTTGCAACGCAGGGAAAGAATATGGGCTTAGACCTAAAATTCATGCAAACCAGTTATCTTCCACCGGAGCCGTAGAAACGGGAATTGCTTTAAATGCGCTTTCGGTAGATCATCTGGAAACAATGGATGATGCAGCTATAAAGGAATTGTCGGGTTCAGATACGATTGGCACGCTTTTACCGACGGCGGCTTATTTTCTGCGGATGCCATATCCTCCGGCCCGGCAACTGATAAAATCCGGAGCCGCAATCGCCCTGGCTACCGATTTTAACCCGGGATCTTCCCCTTCAGCGAACATGAACCTGGTGGTATCGATGAGCTGTATCCAGATGAAAATGCTGCCGGAGGAAGCCATCAATGCGGCTACTATTAATGGGGCCTTTGCCATGGAGGTGGCCGAAAACACAGGAACCATTACAGTGGGTAAACAAGCAAATCTGATCATCACGAAAGCGATTCCATCCCTCAGCTATCTTCCTTATGCATTTGGGGCCGATCATATAGAAGAAGTTATTATCGCGGGCGAAAAGGTTCGGGGCCAGTGAAATATAATTTCGCTTTTTCCGAATACAGGCTGTTTAATCACTACATCTTTCTAAAGTTAAATGATCATAATCTGAACGACCTCCCTGTCAACCCTGGTAATGAGGGGCCTGAAGAAAATCCGGTCTTTTCCGCTTCTTTCAACTCAATTTTCTTTAACAGATAAGATTAATATTTTATCCATCGATTTAGTCTTAAATTCCCTTACTGAATTTACAATATGATCCCAATGAAACAT
The DNA here is from genome assembly GCA_023427575.1 of Bacteroidota bacterium. Classification (GTDB taxonomy): domain Bacteria; phylum Bacteroidota; class Bacteroidia; order Chitinophagales; family Chitinophagaceae; genus Flavitalea. The sequence continues at coordinate 7,622 of JAEZAY010000393.1, forward strand.
CTGAAGATCTACGACCGCCAGGACCTGCTTTACATGACCCGGATCCGGAAATTTGAAACTAAGATCGGCGAAAGGATAAAAGTGGTGGAAGATAAACACCAGCTCGAGGAATCGATCCGCAATTCCCCGGCCCGGTATATCCTGTTTGGAATTCCGGAAGATATCGGGGTTCGGGCCAACCATGGCATCGGCGGAACCGATTCGATCTGGATGCCCTTTTTAAGCTCCTTTCTCAATTTACAAAGCAATGATTTTTTAAGTGGTGAAGAGATCTTGCTTCTGGGCCATTTTGATTTTGTGGAAATGAAAGCGCTGATTGAACAGAATGCGCAGAATTATGATGAGAAAATAGATGCCTACCGCCATGCTGTACATGTGATCGATGAAGAGGTGGAAGAGATCGCGCGTTTGATTGCAGCGGCACAAAAAATTCCTGTAGTGGTGGGCGGAGGCCATAACAATTCATATCCCCTGTTGAAGGGTGTATCAAAAGGCCTTTATAAATCAGGTTTGATTCCGCTTGCCCAGATTAATTGTATTAACCTGGATGCACATACGGATTTCAGGCCGGTTGAAGGCCGCCACAGTGGCAATGGATTTCGGTATGCCGAAGAAGACGGATACCTTCAGAAATACTGCATTATCGGAGTTCATGAAAACTACCTCCCGCAAAATGTCTGGCTTGATATCGCCAACAATCCATTCATTGATTTTATCAGTTATGAAGACATATTCATTCATGAAAAGAAAAATTTTATCCAGGCGATCGCTCATGCCACCGGCTTTACCGACGACAACTACACGGGAATAGAACTGGATATGGATGCAATAGAAAACACGCTTTCCAGTTCGGTTACCCCTTCCGGGATTTCCGGCTTACATGCGCGACAGTATGTTAGTTTTACGGCGATCGACAGCAATGTAGCCTACCTGCATATCTGCGAAGGCGCAACCCTGTTACACGATGGCAGCACCCAGGGTTCAACGGGAAAACTGGTCAGTTATCTGGTAAGTGATTTTATAAAAGCCGGCTCCGCACTGGAATAAAGCCGGACAGCTAAAACGGAATTCCCAGGTTTATATAAGTTCTGACCCTTTTCACCTGGTCGCTGTACATGGCGCTGATCTCAAGTGGTCCTAATGCGAAGTTATAGGCCATGGTAAGCGCATATCCGGAAAGAAAATTGGGCTTCTGAAATAAATTGTTGGCGCTGATAAAATTGTTCACCAGCGCATTGGTTCGGCCCATAACAAATAAACTGTTGGAGATCTGCATCCGGACGCCGATCTCCGCCGTGGCCACGCTGGGTGTGTTCAGCGAATTTTCTTCCAGCCCGGCAAAAGCAATCTGATTGCGGAAGAGTTTTGTCATACCCCCAATGGAAAAATCGTTCAGAATATTCTGCCGGTAATTAAAATTGATCCCCGATTGCATGCCCGCAAAAAATGTAAAACGCCGGTTGATCGGCAGGTACGCTTCGCCACTTATAAGCAACTTACTGTAATCGTTATACGAAATTCCAAGCGAGTCCAGATTTCCTACGGGCTCGCCCTCGCTGTAGAAGGTAATTCCGGGTGTCTGATTATACACTTTTCCGTATTCGGCATCTATGCGGATACCTCTTTTAGGAAACACGGCCCTGTCCAGCGTATTTACTGCTCCAAAGCCATAGGTAGTTACAAATTCATTCCGGCCTGAAATGTCGAATACGGATTGAATGGAAGGGCTGTAACTCACCCATTCAAAACGGGTGCCGATGCCTACCGTAAACCGGCGGTTGGCTGAATATTGAAATCTTGAATCCGCTTTAAACCATTTCAGCCCGTTCAGGCCATCCTTCTGAAAAT
>JAEZAY010000193.1 GCA_023427575.1 Bacteroidota bacterium
GGATTTATTCCGGAGCCCGATTTTTTGCTCCACATTTTTTTCTAAAAAAAGGGAGTTTGATTTGCAATGACCGCTCGTAACTTACTGTTGTTACAGGTTTCAGGTAAAAGGAAAATTATTGCCCAGACAGCAATGGCTCCAGATCATTCGCTGGGCCGACACCGCTATATTTGCACCATGAACATGGATCTTGCATTGCAGAACCTTTCCGGTTCGGCATCGCTTTTTCTGGAAAAAATCGGTACGAACCGCGTGGTGGCCTTTGAAGGTGAAATGGGTGCTGGCAAAACAACCTTTATTGCCGAATTGTGCCGCCAGCTTCAGGTTAGTTCGGCGGTGAGCAGTCCTACTTTTTCCATTATCAACGAATATCTTTCTCCAAACGGTTCAGTGTATCATCTTGACCTGTACCGGATCAAAGATGAAGAAGAAGCTATCCAGGCCGGTGTGGAAGAGCTGCTTCATTCCGGCAGCACCTGTTTCGTGGAATGGCCCTCCAGGGCTCCCGGCCTGTTTCCGGATGATACGGTCTGGGTTTCCATTACCATATCCGGAGCAGACACCCGTAAACTTTCGATCAATCCGGATGCTTCGGCCCACAGTCTGTAAAAGTTGTAAATTGTATTCATAATATAAGTAATGTCTCAGCAGAAACCGCTCATCAGCACATCCTTCAGTTACGAAACATTAGAAGAAACGCTCGATATCAGACCCAAAGGTGCGCAACTGCATATTGGGATTCCAAAGGAAACCGCTTTCCAGGAGAACCGGATCGCCCTCACCCCCGATGCCGTGGGTGTTCTGGTGAGTAATGGCCATCAGGTTACCATTGAACATAATGCCGGAGAGCCCACGCATTTCCGCGATAAGGATTATTCCGAAGCGGGGGCGCAAATTGTTTACGATAAAGCGGAAGTATATAAAGCGCCCATTCTGGTCAAATCAGCTCCCATAGTGGAAGAAGATATTCCGCTGCTGCAGGTGAATCAACAGGTTTTTTCACCCATTCATATGTCGGTAATGAAAGCCGAACTGCTGGAGAAAATGATGGAAAAACGGATCACCGGCATTTCATTTGAATCGCTTCGCGACGATAGCGGAACCTATCCCATCGTTCGAAGCATGAGCGAAATCGCGGGCAGCGCCGTCATGCTGATCGCGGCTCAATATCTCAGTTCATCCAATCGCGGCAAAGGGGTTTTGCTGGGAGGAATTTCCGGAATTCCGCCCACCAAGGTTATTATCCTTGGGGCCGGCATTGTTGGCGAATATGCCGCCAGGGCAGCCCTGGCGCTGGGTGCCTCTGTAAAAGTTTTCGATAACAGCGTGTACCGGCTGAAAAGATTACAGAATAATATCGGCCATCGCTTATGGACTTCCGTACTGGAGCCCAGGATCCTGGCAAAGCAGTTAAAAACCTGCGAGGTAGCTGTTGGCGCCCTCGGTTCCCAATCCGGCCGGACCCCCGTGGTGGTTACTGAAGAAATGGTCAGCAATATGCGTACGGGCAGCGTGGTTATTGATGTGAGCGTAGACCGCGGAGGTTGTTTTGAAACCGCCGAGATCACCACCCACGAGCATCCTATTTTTATTAAATATGGCGTAATCCATTATTGTGTTCCCAATATCCCTTCCGGTTTTGCAAGAACCGCTTCGCAGGCCATCAGTAATGTGCTGATGCCGCTGCTGCTGGAAGCCGGCGATGAGGGTGGCTTTGAAAAACTGATCTGGCATAAGGTCCATTTACGAACCGGGGTTTACCTTTTTAAGGGCGCGCTTACCAACTTTCACCTGAGCCAGCGGTTTGATCTGAAATATACCGATCTGAATCTCCTGATTGCGAGCCAGCGCTAAGCTGGATTGCAAAAGGCAAAACTATTTTGAAAGGGGAATTTAATTTGGTACCTTATAGTTGATCTCTATACCACAACTTTAAATTCCGGATTATGAAATTCCCTGGAACCGTTCTGACTGCAGCCTTCCTGCTTTCTGCATTCGCCGTATGCGCACAATCTGCTGCAATAAATCTGAAATGGGAACCGGTTTCTCCGAAGCCGGGCGAAAAGATCAACATCCAATACGAAGCGTCAAAAACCAATCTGGCCGGCTCTGAAAAAATTACCGCGCTTGCCTATTGCTTCCAGGGTTTTAATCCGGCTGTTGTGGAAATACCCCTGCAAAAATCAGGCGACCGCTACAGCGGTTCTTTTACCACAGATACAGGAGCAACGGTAATTGCCTTTTTGTTTAAATCTGAAGACAAAAAGGACGCGAATGGCAATGAAGGCTATATACTCCGGTTAAGTGATCAGAATGGAAAACCTCTGCCGGCTTCTTACGGCGTAACCGCAATGATCTATTCGGGTTTTGGGAATTATCTCTTAGGAATGGATGCCCAGCCGGAAAAGAGCCTCGAATATCTTGAAAAAGGCTACCAGGAAAATCCTTCTCTCCGCGCCGATCTTGCCGCTCAATATTTTCAGACTTTATATCAGGTAAAGAAAAAAGATGCAAAAGAGGAAATCATTAAACATATGGAGGCCCTGGAATCGGCCGGGGCTATGAATGAAACTTTGTACAATCAGCTTGCGGGCTGGTACAGCCGCTTCGAAATGGAGGAAAAAGCCGGGGCTTTGACAAAAGCAATGAAAGAAAAATTTCCGGAAGGCGAGTGGGTAAGACAGGAAAAAATGCGGGGAATATTTCAGGAAAAAGATCCGGCCAGGAAATCGGAGCGGATCCTTGCTGTTCTTGAAGAGCATCCTGCTCTAACGGAGAACCATAAACGCGATAACGAATACCTCTATTCGCAGCTTGCTACAATCGCGGCAAAGGCGGGTAAATGGAACGAATTCAGTCAGCATTCGGCAAAAATGTCAACCCCTGCGCGTTATGCACTGTATAATAATCTTGCCTGGGAACTGGCCGAAGCAGGCAGGGAACTGGAGGCATCGAAAAAAATTTCACTGGAAGCAACTGAATGGGCCCGAAAAGAAATGGATCAGCCCACTGCGGACAAACCTGCCATACGTACGGCTTCCGAATGGAAAGATGAACGCCGTTATACCTATTCCATGTTTGCCGACACCTATGCTTTTATTTTATATCAGTTGAAAGATTATAAGACGGGCCTCCGATACGCAAAAGATGCCGTACTGATCCGCGACATGAAAGATGTTGAATACAATGAACGATATGCGCTATTGCTGGAAAAAGTGGCCGGTGCGCCAGAGGTGCAAAAGGAACTGGAAAAACTCGTGCGGGAAGGCTCGGCGGGAAAAAATGCGAAAGAAGTTTTGAAACGTGCATATACAACCGTAAATAAGTCTGCCAGCGGCTTTGGGGATTATGTAATGGAACTGGAAAAGGCCAGCAGGGAAAAGAAAAAGCAGGAACTGGCAAAAACGATGATTTCGGAACCTGCACCGGTTTTTAAACTGGTTAACCTCGAGGGCAGGGAAGTAGATATGCAATCGCTTCGGGGGAAAGTGGTAGTGATTGATTTCTGGGCTACCTGGTGCGGTCCCTGCATTGCCTCCTTTCCCGGAATGCAGAAAGCAGTGGATAAATACAAAAACAACCCCAATGTGGCCTTCCTTTTTATTGATACCTGGGAAAGCGCTGAAGACAGGGAAAAGCTGGTAAAAGATTTTATACAAAAAAATAAATACAGCTTCAATGTATTGTATGATAATCCGGATAAGGAGAACCCCGGTGCTTTCCAGGTGGTCAGCAATTATAAAGTATCGGGAATTCCAACCAAATTTGTAATTGATCCTTCGGGCAATATCCGGTTTAAAAGCGTGGGATTTTCGGGTAGTGAAGACGCGCTGGTGGATGAACTTTCGCTGATGATCGATATGGCAGCCGGATCAAAGGGATTCTGACATTGTGGTGGGGGCATAATTTTCTATTTGCCTGAAGCCTGACCTCCGGGGCCCACAAAATACATTTACCCGAACACTAAAGGGAATCTGATTTGAATTCTTTCGCTGCTAAGCGGAACCGGTGAGCTTGTATTGCTGGATCTGAATTTCTTCCTTGCAGAATCCATATTCGTTCTCGTCGTTCGAACTCACGATTACCATCCGGCCTTTCGTATTATCGCTGATAAGCTGCTGGTACATGGTAATCCCTTCCCGATCGAGGTTGGTACAGGGTTCATCCAGCAGCAGGCAGGGTGAATCGGCGTAAATGGCCTGCACCAGTTTAATACGCTGTTTCATCCCCGACGAAAAATAACGAATCTGCTTATGTTTTGAATTTTCCAGTCCCACCGTTGCCAGCATTTTTTCAAAGCTGTGGTG
>JAEZAY010000216.1 GCA_023427575.1 Bacteroidota bacterium
CAACGAACGTCATCCCAATAGCCCTATCCAGTTCATCGATAACCGGAATGAACCCCAGCAATGGATCTTCTACAAAAAAAATCCATGGCTGAAATATTTCAGAAAACATATTGATGCGCAGACAACCATTTTTGCCAATAAGATCCGTGAAAATGATGTGGTGTATTGCGAACGGATGAACTAAAAATTGAAACAAATAATCTGGCCGGAACTTATATGTTGGTATACTCCAGGCAATGAAACTCTAAAACAACCCACATGTACCATGCTGTAAACTGGAACGATGGAATGAAGATCAATAAAACCCATTTTATTGATCAGGAAAATGTGGAATTGCAGCGCTTGCTGAATACCGGTTCTGCATTACTGAACGACTTCAATTACGGCCTGCTTCCAGGGAAAGACAATCCTGGAACCAGGCTTTTTTTAAGCGTCGATAACCAGCAACAGGTGCATTTGCGAATCATTCAGCTAACCGCGATTACCCGTGGCGGATACCATATTCATATTGAAGCGAACTCCGATTTTTCGAAAGATCAATTAAGTGCGGATCTGCCAGGCCTATCGGTTCCCTTCGAAACGCTAAAAGGTAAAAGCAGCGCATATTTTGTGATCTTGTCGGTAAACCCTTTTGAGCGGGTTGCTTTTGGAATACCCGATCTGGAAGAACATCCGCCCCGGCTGCCATGGGTGAAACCACCATTTCAGGTTTCTCTTGTGCCGGAAGAGCTCATGCATAAAAATCTGGGCGGCCATCATCATCTGCCGGTTGGAAAATTGAAGATTGAAGACCATCATGTTCATCTCGATGAAGAATATATTCCACCCTGCACAACAATTGGAACCCATCCTGGCCTTTTAGTCATTCATGCCCTGATTGAACAGTTTTATGGTAAAATGGAATTGTATGCCCTACAGATCATTCAAAAGATCCTTCAAAAAAAACAGGCGAATGAACTGGCTTCTATCGTCCGCAACCTATCTGAGACCATTACGATGGTTACGGCCTCGCATCTGGCAGAGATCCGGATGCTGAGCATACATCAACCACCTGTGTACCTTGTAAATAAACTATCTTCTTTTGCACGCTTTATCAGGAACACGCTTGATTTTTATATAGGAAGCGGCAAGGAAGAATTTGTAAACTATTGTACGGAATGGTGCAATATAAGCCAGGGTGAACTTGAATCAGCAATGACTGCTCTGGCCAATGAGCATTACGATCATCTGGATTTGAATAAAAGCCTTGATACGGTACGAAGCTTCACGCGTACCATTTCGCATCTCTTCGGCAGCCTGGCCCGGCTGGAGTATATCGGCAAACGGAAAGAAGCCGGAATATTTGTCAAAGAAAATGTAGTGAATTCAGATCCTCCCGAGATTAAAAAAAGAAAAAGTTTTCTCGCAGATTAAACATAATGCTTCAGTCAGCACTCTTCAATTTTTCGTAAACCTGAATATTTAAACCATGCATATCATTAATACCCGGGAAAGGAACCAGGCTTTCATCCGGTTTCTTCTCTTCTTTCTAATTACCTGCGGACTAATTGTTTCGGCTGTGTATGTCGATTTCAAAATGCTTCCTTCCCGGGAAACTGATTTCTGGAAAGCAGAAGCTCTGCAGTTTCGTACCAATAATAACCGGCAGGATCAGTTTGTCAGGCAGATGCAGAAAACAAAAATCCTGCTCGATTCCCTTACGGCAGGAACAAAAATCCATATCGCCAACGACATTAAATGGCGCGGCTATATGACAGATCTTGAAAAGCTGAAGCTGGATGATAGCAGTTCCACGGCAAGCCTGAACTCGATGGTGATCAGCACATTTATCGAACTGCAGCAATTAAAGAAGGAAATGATTGAATTGCGCGAAATCGCTTCGAATGTGCAATTAATGGAAGCAAGATTGAATCAGTGCCAGGGGCAGTTGAACAATTTTATTACGGCCCAGTCCGGTGCCAGACCCTGATCCTCAAAATTTCAAAATGCGGTTTTATGCGTCAGTTTAGTATTGGACTTTTGTTTTTATTGTTAACATTCACAAGTTCAAAGGCTCTTGCCCAAAATGATTTTCATTATGATAATGCTCCTGCAGAAGAACCGCGTTTCGCTGCCGGCCCCAGGCCTTCGGTAACGTTGAAGGATGCCGAGATCATTCGCCAGAAGGCGGAAATGACGGTTACCCGCTTTATGCATTTGTTAAACCTGATCGCTACGGGTCTTGATCTGGAGATATCTGAAGTGGAGAAACTGATCCATAACAGTTATGCTTCTGAGCCTTCCCGGATTTTTTATGATTCCGCCATAATTATTTCGGATGATCTCCGGAAGCTGGATGATCCGAAACTGGCTAAAGAAAAAACCGCCTGGAATTACCTCCGCGATTTTGAATTGTTTTACCGCAAAAGTGAAAGCTCATCGGTGGTTTTTTCCAATTTCCGGGTATCTGAAATTCGCCGCGGCGTGTATATGTATGTGAAAGTGAATTATGATTGTTTGTTTAACAATAAAACAAAAATTTCAGACGAAGCCTTTCAACCCCTGAAACGCGTGGCTGAAATCAAAATTGAAAAGCTCGACAATAAATGGAAAACCTGGATTGTAGACGTTGATTTTTACGATTCTTCACAACATGAAGACCAGAACGAAGTTGTAATACTGGAAGAAGCAAAATCGGAGCCTGAGAATGAAATGCTGTCTGATCCGGCGGAAAGTATTACAGCTCCCGAAAAAATGTTGAGCGATGAGGCCCGCGCTGAGCTCAGAAGAAAAAATGACAGCATTCGAACCTATCTGGCTTACCGCCAACTGGTAGATTCGGGTAAGCACGCACTGAATCAAAAGGATCATATTGTCGCCTACCAGTTTTTTAATGAAGCTGAATTCCTGAATATGATCTCTCCCGGCATTATCCACCGCAATGATCTTGATTTTCTACAAACCATGATCCGCGAAACCCGGAGAAACATCGATGTTTCACATCAGACTCCCGATCAGCTATACTCGGGTCATCTTGATCAAAGTTCCAATTTATTCAAACAGCGTAAATATGGGCTGGCCCTGGAAGAGATCAATAAAGCAATAGCGATCAGGCCCTCCGACGAAAACGCATTGATGAAGCGAAAACAACTGGTGGATATTATGAAAGACCTGGCCCGCCTTGAATCGAAGTTCAGCACCGGCAATTACAAAGAAGCCATTAAAGAGTATGACAAACTGATAAAATCAAATCCGCAAAACCCCGATTATTTCCTTGGCCGTGGACGTTGTTATGAGAAACTGAAGGAAACAAAAAAGGCCTTGCGTGATTACGATCAGGCGGTTGAGCTGGATCCGGCCTGGGCGGATGCGTTGATCGCAAGAGCATCTGTGTATGAACAAATCAAGATGTATGCGGAAGCAATCGCCTCGTATACAATTTGTACGGTGCTCGATCCAACCGGGCTGAATAATTACATCCGGATTTCCGAACTCAACCAGTTGCTGAATAAAAATCCTGAATCCATTAATATTTTAACTAAGGGCCTTGAAAAAAATCCAGGCTCTGCCCTCCTGTTTCTAAACAGGGCTGGCCTTTACAAGAACCTGAAGCGCTATGAGGAATCTTTAAAAGATCTTAACCAGGCGATCCGGCTGGATTCCGCTCAGGAAATGGCCTGGTATAACCGCGGCCTGGTTCTTCTGGCCTTAGGCAAAACAGAACAGGCGGCATTTGATTTCAAAATGGCAAAAACACGGGGCCTCGCGAACAATTTCAGATCTTCTATAGAACAGATTGCATCGGAATACTACGAGAAATCAATTTTGATCTTCAAATCTGGCAATCCGGATTCTGCCAAAGCCCTGATTAATCCTGCTATTTTACTGGATGATACAAAAGCCGCTTATTACTATCAGCGTGGTTTATATCAGTATAAAAGCGGCGAGTATGAACAGTCGATACCCGATTTTTCGAAAACGCTGGAACTAAATAAAAGTTTAGTAGATGGCTATGTTTACCGGGGTCTTTCATATCTGCGTACCGGTAGATTTGAAATGGCAGTCGGGGATTTTAAAAACGGAATTTTAATCCAGCCAAAAGTTCCCGATCTGCAAAAATTTCTGGGCGATGCCCTTTTAGGGCTGAAGGATTATCAGGGATCTGTGTCGGCATACAACAAGGCGGTCGAAATCTCAAAAGGGCGGAAAGCAGAATTAAGCGATAGCCTGTTTGCCCGCTTGTATCGCGGAAGAGGCGAGGCCTATGCAGCGCTTTCAAAACACGAAAATGCGCAGGGCGATTTTGCTTCAGCCTTAAAATCAAAATTTGCAGCGGGAGAGGATTATTACAATTATGGCAAGCTCGTTTTTTCTATGAAAGAACCGGAAAAAGGAATTCAAAGTCTGCAAAAAGCGCTTACATATAACGGTAATAATTCCGAATGGAACTTTCATTTGGGCGAAATGCTTTTTACAGTGGGTTTTTATGAAAAAGCAATTCCGTTTTACAATAAGGTCTTAAGCTCACCAGTCAAAACGGAGTGGACCACGCTTTCTCTTTATGGGCTTTCCCGTTGTTATACCGGAAAGAAAGAATATGCGAAAGCCTTAGCCGGGTTCAGAACCCTGCAATCGCAAAATCTCATGGCGTCCATTCCTTCATTCTACACGGAATTCGGGAATTTGTTTCTCGAACTCAATCAGTCCGACAGCGCCCTGATCTATTTTGGTGAGGCCGTCCGAAACAGTCCGGATGTTATGGCCTATTTCGGTAAAGCAGTTTCGCTCGCCGCTCTTAACAGAAAAGAAGAAGCATTTATATGGCTGGAGAAAACCATGGCTATGAAAAAACTAAAAAAAGATCTGTTTAACAGTCATCCGCTCCTGAAGAATCTGCGGAATGAAAAGCAATACCGGCAACTGATGAAAAAATATTTTTAGAATCTGTTACCATACGACTGGTTTGTACTACTATTTAAAAAACAGATGTTATGGTGAAGTCATTAATAGCGCCGGTGCTGATCGTCTGCCTGTCGGTGCATGCCAAAGCTCAGGACCGGATCTACTTTTTAAAAAATAAAACCGAAGACCGGATAATCACGCAGATTGATCCGGGGTTTATTAAAGCGGTTGATGCGCAGAATCCGGAAATAGCCTATTCCATTACGCCTTCGAATGTTTTATTTTCTTTCAACAGCAAGGGGAATTTTATTGTTCTTCCCACATTATACAGGAATCATGAAAGAGCAAAAAGACATATAGGTAATTTTCTGAATCCGCCGCAGGGAAGCTTTGCCGCTTTTGACAAAATCATCACATTAAAAAACCATATTATACTTTGTCACTATGTTTCGGACGACGGAAAGCAGATCCGCTATATTGTAAAAGGTGATACAAGTGCTATTGCGGTTTCGAATGTGGCATTGCTGGTTTTCAAAGACGGCTCTCATCTGATTAAAGCAGGAATAGATAAAACTTTTAAAGTGTTGTCGGCAGTGGAAGATCTTTACCTTGACCTGGCCACCCGAAACCAGGATATGGAGGAAGGACCGGGAAAAAATGGCCAGGCAGGGTCTGACAGTAACAATCCGCGTACCGGAGATTCCGGCGCATCGACAGCTCGCGGCAATGTATTGGAGCCCGATTCGGGTACAATGACCCGCTTACAGCAAAAAGCTTTGATCAATATCAAACAGCTGGGGGATTATATTCAAATGATTTCAATGAAGGAAACCGGCCCGGAAGAGGTGATCCGAACCATTGATCAGGCAATGACTTTATTCGTGCCCGAAGCCACCATCGAAGTTTCTTCCGTGAACAGCGCCAATATTTATCACTATCCCGTTAAAACCTATCTGAATAGGATTGGAGCTTTAAAGTACGATAAGGTAATTATCGAGTGGTACAAAATAATGTATGCCACTTCATTCCGTAAAGGCCCCGACGGAAATTATTATGCTACAATTAATTTTGAACAGCGTTTTGTGGGAACCCGGAATGAAAAAACAGTATATGAAGATATCACCCGAAAATCGGTGGAGATTGTTCTTAAAACCTATGAACGGAATACAGGTGGGGTAACCCGCCTGGAATGGGATGTTTTTCTGGGTGATATCAGTGTGACCGTTACAAAACCCGCCTGATGTTTTACAGGTATCTATGTTTGATTGCAGGCCTGGTAACAGGTCTGCCTTGTTATACCCAATCTCTGGAAACAAATCCGGTGCGGGAGCGAAATTTTGCCTTCGAGGTAAAGCAGATCGATGAGTTCATTGAACGCTTCAATGGTGACAAAAATACCTTGCTGCGCCAGTATCTCCGCCAACACTACCCGGAAATAAAAGTAAACAGGGCTTCAATGGTGCATTCGCTGTTTAACCGTAAACAATCCTGGAAAAACAAGCCGCTGAATGCATTTCTGGATGCAATATCCAATTCCCGCGACACGCTGCTGCTCGATTTTTACCATTCCCAATGGTATGCGGAAGCCTTTGCCGAGTTCCGGCACAATGGAAAGCTGATTTCCGTAAAATTGATCCTGCGGATCCAGGCCGATGAAACAAAAGCGGCCAAATGGATGATAATGGGAGCGGTGGCCCCAGCCCTGGAAACATCGCCGGCAATCCCGCCAAATCCGGGCCCCGCAAGGGGGCGAAGGTTTATCAATCCGATGAGTCATTCAACCAATTTTATCGCACTGTCAAAAGTGTTTCGCGACAAAAAAAACATTTCGGATTTTCTTGATTCCAGCTTTTTAAAATCTCCTCTTTCCGCTTCCTTCCTGCATTTTTACCTGAATAATGATCCGCAGTATCTCTATGTTCGAAAGATCCGTTATCATTTTCTGCAAACCGATGGTTGGGTCTTTACCGTTGACCGGTATCTCCGGCCCGGAATTAATTCCGGCTGGCTGATCAGCGATCTTATCCGCGCCGACCAGGACGAAAAGAAATTATACCTGCAGAAATTAATGAATGGTAAATTGTAGCCTGCCGCTTTTCAATTCCGGATCTGAAAAAATTCAAACCATGGATCGAAGCAGTATTTCCGCCGACTTCAGCGTTGATCTCAGATCAGCATCTGCCCCGGGTTCGGGAAGGTAAAGTTGCTGCTCGCAACGTTTTAGCGTGGCTATTAAAAGCTGATTGTTTTCATTACTCATGGCCCTGAATTCTTTCGTTTCCAACAATTCCTGTAAACTTAATCGGGATCCGGGTTTTAGCTTATCGTAAATAATTTTCCAAATCGTTCTGTTCAATAATTCAAAAAATTCCGGGCTTCTGTTTGCATCCGCAAGGCTGGAAAGTGCATCAAGCTGTATTGAAAGTTCTCTTTCTTTTTGATCCCGGATTCGCGCGATGCGTAATTGCCGGATTTTCATTTCACGCCATTGCCGCTCCGATTTTTTATGGCCTGAGCTGGCGATGATCAAAGCTGCAGCAAGAAGAACAAAACTTCTGAGCAGGTAATTGGGGATCGCCATCCATCCATAAGTTCTTTCCGGCGCAGAATCGTTCGCTACGGGTTCTGAGTTTCGCTGCCCGGACAATGCTTCGGATACGGAAATTTGAAGCGGCTCCGTGTATACCGTTTTATAAGTTTCAGGCTCGGGATCAAAATAGATGAAGTGCAAAGGGGGGATTTGATATGAACCTTTTTTTTCCGCCATTATTTTGTAAATAATCGTGGCTTCCGTACTTAAATCCGCAGCGATCTTATCGTGATCTTGAAC
>JAEZAY010000495.1 GCA_023427575.1 Bacteroidota bacterium
GGGTACATCAATATAAACCAGGCCGGGTACCGGACTCCAGGAAATTTTACCCACAATCTTATGTTTCAGCAATTCGGGCCTTCCCAAAACCCGGATTTTCTTAATCTCGTTTTTCAGCCCTTTGACCATAATATTACCACTGCTGTTACCGGCCAAAAAAAGGTAAACGGTTGTCGAATCTTTGGAATAGGTTGAAGGGCCATAGAAATGCCCCTGGGGCAAACCGGCTACCGTATTAAAGATAGCTTCGCCATTCTTGCTGTTCCATTTGCCCAGTTCTTCCAGTACAAGCCTTTCTTCTGCAGGAATGGTACCATCTTCCCTTGGTCCGATATCGAGTAAAAGATTGCCGCCGTTCCCGACCGCATCGGCAAAAATGGTGATCACTTCATAAGGTGTTTTCCAATTTGTATCAGATGGCTGATAACCCCAATTGTTATTAATGGTCATGCACAATTCCCACCATTTCAGATCCGGACGGGTTACCGGAAAGTTTTGTTCGGGCGTGGAGTAATCTCCATAACCCTGAAGCCGCCCATTGATGATGGCTGAAGGATTTTGTTTTAAAATAGATTCACGAATGGCTTTCGCCTGCCATTCTTCGGCACTGTGTTCCCAGTCGCCGTCAAACCACCAAAGCTCGGGATTAAACTCCCTGCTGATTTCGGCAATCTGGGCGCGGTTGAAGCGCATGAACCGGTTCCAACGTTCAGGATCATCCGAAATCTTATACCGGGTACTGTCTTTGGTAAATGCCGGATAATCCGGATGACTCCAGTCGAGCACGGAATAATACGCTCCCCGGCGGATCTTGCGTTTATCAAGCGCTTTAAAGAAAGGTGTTAGCAAATCACGTTTGGCAGGAGTATTTTTTACCGTGCTGTAATGGTTTTGTTTTGTATTCCAGAGTGCTACCCCATCGTGATGTTTGGTAGTGATTACGGCATACCGTGCACCGGATTTTTTAATCAATTCAGCCCAGTCTTCGGGATCATAACGGGAAGCGGTAAATCCGTTTAGCTGATCCATGTAATCGCGATGCGAAATCTTTTTGTTATAGAAGCTCCAGCTTTCATCAACGCCTTTAACCGCGTAAATGCCATAGTGAATAAAGATGCCCAGTTTAGCATCTTCAAACCATTTCATTTTTTCCCGAATCGAATCCGGATCGACCGGCGACTGGCTTCGGGCAGAATTTACGAGTGCTGAAATAGATACGATTAATAGGAAGCAGTATTTTATAATTCGGGCCATGATTATCATATTACCATAATTTCCGGTGATCTTTTGCGAGATACATTCAGGCGCAAGTTGAGATTAAAATAAGATTTTAACAACCGCATTAATCATTAAAAATTTTAGTATTTTTCTGTATGCCCTCCAACTGTCTGAATTGTAACGGCGAGATCCAGCCCGGATATCAATATTGTCCCAATTGCTCGATGCCGGTAAAGATGCATCGGATCAGTGCCGGTCATTTGTTACATGAGGGGATTCATTTTGTAACACATGCCGACAAAGGAATATTTTATCTGATCAAAATGCTGGTTTTGAATCCCGGTAAAGTGGCCAGGGACTTCATTGATGGAAAACGTAAAAAGGTATTCAGCCCTGTAAACTTTTTTCTGATCGTGGTTGCCATCGCCGTATTTTTTTTAAGTGCTTTTCTACAGCCAATTTCCAGTGAGCGCAGTTTAAAAATGCGCGAATCGGCGGCCAGGATTGAAAATCCCGGGGCCCGGGAAAAAATGCTCAGCACAATCGGGCGGATGGAAAAATCGGAAGCCTTTACAAGCCGGTACTCCAACCTCGTAACCATGCTCGCCACTCCCCTTGCGGCTGTATTGTTCTGGCTCTTTTATCGCCGCGCCCGGTTTAATTACCTCGAGCATCTTGTGGCCAATATGTATTTTGTGGGTTTTTCGGTGCTGATCTATGCGGTGGTTTTTGTTCCACTGAAAACCTTGTTTAGCTCCGGCTTTTCACAATGGCTGTTTCTGGGTTCGTACTTTCTGTTTGAGATCTCCTACCGCGCTTTTGCATATTATCATTTTATCGAAAATTATAGTGTGCGGGGCAAACTCCGGGCTGTAATGAGTTCTACTATAGTTGTTCTGGTTTGGGTTGCTCTTTCATACTTCGCCATATACCATTATATCCGCTCGGGATGGTGGGGATTGGCGGCTTAATTTTGTGCAGGTGTGGCGATTTATAAAATTCGTAATAACGGATTTTCCGCATTACAATATGTCTGATACATTGCTGTCCGGGTATGATTTTAGGAACAGTCATTGTAAATGACCTGTTCCACTTTTTTTTAGAAAAAAAAGTGGAGCAAAAAAATCGGGCTGCGGAATAAATCCTAAAAATTGAAACTTCCGGCATAAGGGAATGTGCAAGTGTGCTAATGTGCAAATCATTGCCGTCCGGTGAATAAATTTCCATTCACCCGAAACCTTTATCAATAGCGAATTAGCAGCAGTCATTGTGAATGACTCCTTCCACTTTTTTTTA
>JAEZAY010000092.1 GCA_023427575.1 Bacteroidota bacterium
TTCCGGCGGGTGCTTATACGGTTTCCGTTTCCTATATAGGTTTTGAAACTGAAACGCGGTTTAATGTACCGGTAAGCACCGGGAATGAAAATGAAATTTCCTTTGAGCTTCAGCCCGCCTCCAATACTCTGGAAGAAGTGGTGGTTCAATCTTCACGCCGCACGGCCAGAGCAACTTCCCTGGCAACTCCTTTAAGTGTGCAACGCCTTACTTCGGAAGAGATCAAGACCAATCCGGGCGGCAATTTTGATATCAGCCGGGTGGTCAATTCCCTGCCGGGTGTGGGTGGTTCTTCGGGCAGTGTGGGCGGATACCGCAATGATATTATTGTGCGCGGCGGCGGACCGGCTGAAAATGTTTTTTATCTCGACGGAATTGAAGTTCCGGTAATAAATCACTTTGCTACCCAGGGAAGCGGCGGCGGCCCTACGGGAATTCTCAACGTGTCATTTATCGAAGATGTGAAACTTTCGAGCAGTGCCTTTCATGCCAAATACGATAATGCGCTGTCGAGCGTATTTGAGTTCAAACAAAAAACGGGAAATCCAGGGCAAACGCAGGGCAATATCCGTTTAAGCGGCACCGAGCTGGCCGGCACCCTCGAAGGACCTCTGAATAAAAACGGCAATCTTACCTATCTGGCTTCGGTACGGCGCAGCTATCTGCAATTGCTATTTTCACTGATCGATTTGCCGATCCGCCCGAACTATTGGGATTTTCAGTATAAGATCACGCATCGGCCCAGTGCGAAATCAACCTTAACCTTTTTAGGCGTAGGCGCCATTGATCAGTTTGGATATGGCGACGTGAAGGAACCTACACAGGAAAAACTATATACCCTGGGTCAGGTTGGATCGATCCGTCAGCGTAGTTATACTGTTGGCGCCAGCTACAGGCATTCCATCAACAATGGATATTATCTCTTGTCACTAAGCCGGAATTCGCTGGATAATAAACTGGAAAAATTTGATTTTAATGATGAATCCGATCCGCAAAATCTTCGCTACCGTACAAATGCAACCGAAACGGAAAATAAGTTGCGTTTGGAAATAAACAAAACGGTAAACGGATGGAACTGGAGTTATGGCGGTATGGGACAATACCTTCAATACGACGCGCAGAACAATATCCGGCGCAGGGCCGCAATCGACAATCAACCGGAAGACCGGTTTTTATATTCATCCGATATCGGCTTTTTCCGGTTTGGCGCCTATGTGCAAACGGGCAAACGCTTTATCAACGACCGCTTAGGCATCAATGCAGGAATTCGTACCGATGTAAATACATTTACTAATGATGGATCTGATCCTTTAAAAGCATTTTCACCCCGACTTGCATTAAGTTATCAACTGGCGGATCAATGGACGCTGAATGCAACGGTGGGCAGATATGCGCGAATTGTTCCTTATACCGTGCTTGGTTTTCGAAATAACAACGGCTCGCTGGTCAATCTTGATAATAACTATATAACGAATACACATTATGTGGCCGGCATAGAGTTTCTGCCGAGAGCTACCACCCGTTTCACATTAGAAGGATTTTACAAGGATTATGATAATGTTCCCATAACCCTGCGCGATGGAATCAGCATTAATAATCAGGGCGCCGATTTTGGCGCTGTGGGAAATGAACCCGTGAGGCCGGATGGCGTTGGTGAAGTATATGGCTTTGAATTTTTCGCGCAGCAAAAACTTACCAACCGCTTCTTCGGGTTTTTGAGTTATACCTTTTTCCATAGCCGGTTCAGCAATGCCGATGGAAGCCTGCGCTCCAGCGCCTGGGACAACCGGCATCTGGCAAGTGTAACGCTGGGCTATAAACTTCCGCGGAACTGGGAACTGGGCCTGAAATACCGGTACCAGGGAGGTGCACCCTATACACCTTTTGATCTGGTAGAAAGCCGCCGGAATTTTTTAACGCAGGGACAGGGCCTGCTCGACTATTCACGATTTAACACTCAACGCCTGGCTGCGTTTTCAGCCAGCGATATCCGAATCGATAAGAAATGGAACTTTAAGAAATTCAGTCTTGATGTATTTGTAGATATCTCCAACTGGTGGGCTGCGAAATCGGTTGGTTTCCCAAAATACAGTTTCACCCGCGACCTTGAAACAGGCGCATTTATAACCAGTGATGCCCAGCCTTTAAAATTGGATGGAAGCAATGGAATTCCGCTGATTATAAATGATGAAGATCCGGTGGTATTGCCCACCCTGGGTTTTATTATCGAGTTTTAGAAAGGTTTTATCGTAGAAGCTTTATTCAGGATCCGTTCCGATGGAAGGGGAAATCCCTGACCAACGTTGTTTTCTACCAACGAATCATTCCTACGGAACGAAAAAATAAGGTAATTTTTAATGATCGGTCATCGGAACGAAAAGCCGGTGCGATTTTTTCGTGAATGATACATATTAACAAAGTGGATGGGCCAAATTTCGCAGCCAATTTTGGCCATATCCAGGTTAGCTGCTGGCGCCTGATAAAATAGTAATTGCTTCATCGGGTGAAAGAACTGTTAATTCACCGCTTTTAAAACCACGGGGATCTCTTGTCACAATGGCATTTACTTTCTTATTAGACCTTGCCGTTTCATATTGAATTGCATCTTCAAAAT
>JAEZAY010000099.1 GCA_023427575.1 Bacteroidota bacterium
CATTTGAAAACGGTCCGGTTTTTACCATCGTACTCGACACCGGAGAAGACAAACCGGATGAACATCCGGTATATGCGGGCATTGTTGATTTTGATGAATACCGCCGGCAACAGGCGGTCTGGCTCGACCAGATCATGCAATCAAAAGCAGCACGGAAAGCCAAATTCCGGGTGGTGATGATGCACATTCCTCATTATCATTCCGGCGACTGGCACGGCACAATGCATTGCCGTCAGCTTTTCGGACCTCTGTTTAATAAACACCGGATCGACCTGCTGATCTCCGGCCATACGCATAAATACGGAGTTCACGAACCCCAGCCTGGATTGTATAATTTCCCGATTGTCATTGGAGGCGGACCAAAAAAGGGCAACCGAACCCTGATTAAAGTGAGAGCCAATGAACAAAACCTGCAGGTATCAATGCTAAGAGATGATGGCGCCGAGGTAGGCAAATACAATCTCCGCTCAAAAAAGTAAATCAGGCAAAAAAAAAATGCACTGAAGTTTTTTGCTTCAGTGCATTTTCCTTTCATTATAATTCGTTTGTTCCTTATGGATAGTTGAATAAAGATTCCGGATTGAACCTTGTACGATTGTTTTCCGCCGGCACTTTAATATCAAGTGTTACGGTTGCAATTCCATCCACTTCCGAAAATTCTTTCACGATCACCAAACCAAAAGCCTGATTTACAACCGCGCTGTTTGCAAAGTTCCAGGAACCCCAGCCGATAATAAATCCTGAACCGGGAACCATATCTCCACTTACGCGGCGGTTGGTGGTTACGATGTTATAGTTTTCTCCGCCCTGGTTTACGGGAGCAATGATTTTTGTTTTTAGGAAATTGTCCAGCTCCCCATCCCATTTCACAGAATTAAAAGCCGCACTGTTCACATTCGTACGGTTGGCGGTCACCATCGTATAAGGAGCTTTTGTAAAGCCTACCATATACGGAGCCATTGAGGTGGTATAAGCGGTTCCCGCATTAAATACTGCGGCGGGCACAATCCGGTTGGAAACGGAATTGTAACGGATAAATGCGAAGTCCAGCATCAGTTGATTTTGAGCCGCATTTGTGATATCAAAAACATGCGGCGCCTGGTAAGCAGAGAACCAGTTGTTTTTACCCGGACCAACTTCATTGGTAAGTACGATGTTGGTGAAATGTAACAGTTTTGTATATACGTTGGTGACCGGAAATTCAGTTGCCACCGTTTTTCCGCCTTCATTTTCTGCACTGATCCGGATTGCCTCAATGCCTTTTTCACCGGTTAAGGTGAAGTCAAAGCTGAAAGCATCCAAAGGTTCGCCAAGTACGATTGGTTGCTCGGCACCGTAGCTGCCGTTTCTTTTAACCGCATAGCTGAGTTGCTGAACATCGGAACCCGATACCACATTCGCTGTAATCTTGTTTGCACTATCGGCATAAATTACCCCGATTTCAGTATCGCCACCGGCCAGTGCAACCGTTACGGCATCTTCTGCCACGGAACCAATCCGGAACGTATCGGTTACAAACCCGCCGTAAATATTTTCGGCTTTGATCACAATGGCAGAAAGCCCTTCTACCACATTTACAGTAGCGGTGAAAGGGGTATTTCTCTTATCGGTGAATGCAATGGGCGTTTCGCTTGAATAATTGCCGTCGATTGCGGTTTGAAAGCTGATCCTTTCAAGATCGAAGGCGGATGTTATCTGACCTTCAACGTTATATTCCTTGTCGGCAAAGACAGTCTCCTGAAACTTAATATTGTCTTTAAAACGAAGAACCGGCAGCTGCCTGATCTCAGACATCGTGATATGAACTTCGGTACTGAAATTTTCTTTGTTAAAAGAAATTACAACCAGCTCCTGCATATTTTCCTCAATTGTAAAATCGATGGTATGCTGCAGTTCAGTGGGAAGATCTTCGCGATCAATATTTACCGGTGTTCCCGATGCGGTACCATTCGCGGTTTTACGGATAAAAAAGTAAGAAAGTCTTTTGATGCCGGTAGATGCCGAAACGGTGACGGGAATTGATACTTCATCACCCACATTAATGCCGGTTAAACTCTGGTAATCGTCGGAAATATTGATTTCAGGACCGATTCCACTTGCATCTTTCCATTCTTTGGTACAGGCCATCAGGAATAGAAACATGGATGAAAGAAAGCTTATCGTCAGGAGGTACTTAAATTTCATTTTAAATTTATTTTATCTCGTAAATTTTAATTCTGCTACAACAGGCAAATGATCAGAGGCATAGTTATTACTAACCACCGTATGACTGCTTACCGAAAATGAATTGGATGGCTTATACGCGATATAATCGATCACCGACCGGGGCAGTTGAGCCGAAAATGTTGGAGGGCAGTTTCCACCTACGCAAGTGCGGGTAAAGGCGCCATCAAACACCGCAAAAAAATCGGTGGCAGACTCCATTTCATTCAAATCGCCGCCGATGATCACGGGACCTTTTACGGTACCCAGCAATCGGGTGATGTCTTTAACCTGCTGCAAACGGTTGTTTGCACTGTTATGCTGCAGATGCGTAGCAGCCAGCGTAAGGGAGTCTATACCCGGCAGATCAATTACGGCAGTGCCCAATACCCTTTGTTCGGTGGCGTCGCTTTCTTTCGTCAACAGGTATTTTTTGACCGTTTTTAAGGGGTATTTGCTAAGAATAGCCACTCCGTAAAAGCCTCTGCCAACCGGCGAAGCTGAATAAAAAACATGATTCATGCTTGTCAGTGCCGCCAGATCTTTGGCCTGATCGCCGGAATAGCCGTTTCTTCCGGTATTTTTATCTACTTCCTGCAGGAAAACGATATCCGGATTTGCATCGGTAATCACCTTTGCAGTAGCGGCAAGATCTGTTTCGCCTGGTTTTGAAGGCGGATTGAGAATGTGGATATTGAAGCTCATCACTTTTAACGATCCCAGCAAAGGCTGCGCATCGTTATTGGCTCCGAAACTGGCATCTCCCGATCCGATCTCTATTACCGGCGGTTGTGTTTCCGGCATATAAGGATCATCATTACAGGCCGTCAGAAACAGCAGCATGACCAATCCCAGCCGGGTTAATAACGTAAATGGGTACCTGATTTTATCTCGCATTATTATTTTCATTTGAGGTTATTGCCAGCCTGGATTTTGGGTCAGGTTATCATTCAGAGTCAGGTCTTCTATCGGCAAAGGCCACAGATAATCCCTGGTTTCATTAAAGGTTTTGGCAATGTTCTTATTGGTCAGGATATTTCCTTTGGTGCCATCGGTAAGATCACTGGCAGGGAACTGAAACGGACCGGTTGCAGGCGGCTTCGCGCCAACGTAGATCTCAATCTCCGGCACGCCATTTCTGTCCAGATCATAAAAGCCCGGACCCGGGAAATACATCCCGCGGAATGGTGCTGCCAGTAAATGGCCTTCCTTCCAGCGCATCAGATCTTCCCAGCGCAGATTGTTTTCCATTACCAGTTCAACCCGGCGTTCGCGGCGGATCTCCAGGATCACTCCCTTGTTTTGTCCGCTAACATTTCGATAAAGGTTCGCCTGATACGGATCGGGGTTCGCATTGGCAGCCACCAGATCAAGATTTGGCATTCCTACACGGTCGCGGAGTAATTTGATGGATTTGTTCAGATCGTCCTGCGAAATTGTTCCCAGTTCAGCCTTTGCTTCAGCATAATTTAACAGCACTTCACCGAAGCGAAAGATGGCCATATCCTGGTATGATTGTCCGTTTCCATCCAGGCTGGCATCTACCATCCATTTGATCGGCTGGTAGCCGGTCATGGTTGCTTCAAAATCAACCGATGAATTGGAGCTTGCGCCTACCCGGCGATATCCCGGAGTGCGGATCGTTTGGGCCAGGCGTGGATCTCTGTTCTGCACTTCGGTATAAAACTGCATTGTATCATAGCCGGAGATATTGGTAAAAGGAGTTCCGTCTTTCATCAGGTAGCTGTTCACCAGGCGCTTTTCCAACCCCGGTTTTCCCTGGGTTCTGGCCGTGATGTAAAACTGCAGTCCATGGCGAAGGCTCAGATCATTCGAATATCTTCTTCCCAAAATAACCTCATCGGTTACGGCATCAATATTCAGGGTTGCAAACAAATCCTGATATGGTTTGCCGGTGAGTCCGGTTGTTTTATTGTAAACGGAATACACACCAGCGCTCATAAGCTCTTCCGACGCTTCAACACATTCATTCAGAAATTTTTCTGCATCGGGCAGGTTGAATTCGGTATGGTATTTTCTCCATGTACCCTCGTACAAAGTGATTCTCGATTTTAAGGCCAATGCCGACCATTTGGTAACACGCTCCACGCTTTTAGTGGATTTCAGATGGGCGATGGCAAAATCAATGTCAGCGAGAACCGAATCCATGATCAGTGTTCTTGGATCTCTGGCTTTCATCAGATTTTCTTCATCATTGGTTTCAATCACATTGCTGTACCAGGGAACATCACCATATGATTTTACTTTTTCAAAATAAAACCAGGCACGGAAAAAACGGGCAAGTCCAATGTATTCATCACGGATAGCGGTATTGCTGAAATTCTGCACGTTTTCACTTGTAAGGAAAAAGTTGATGTTTCTCAGCTCGCTCCACGACCATCTGCCATCCGTAGTCGGAATCAGCCGGGTACCGGCAATCTGGCGGTCAACGGAAGATTTAACGACATTGTCGGCATCTTCACCATAAATAAAACCCGCTTCAGGCAGATGTGAATAAAACAAATTCGTATACGCCTTCAGGTCACCTTCTGTTTGAAAAAAGGTATTCGGCGAGATGGATGCCGGCGGAGACTGATCCAATACATTTTTGGTACAGGATACACCTGTCACAAGAAAAATCAAAACAAAATATTTAGCTGTAAATCGTTTCATCGAGTTCTTTTTTCTGGTAATTAGAAGGTAATGTCAAATCCAAAAGAATAGGTTTTGCTGAACGGATACACCCGACCATTCGCATCGGCCATCGCCTGCTCCGGATCGATATAATCGGTCTTCAGTTTCGTCCAGGTTAACAGGTTTTCGCCGCTGACAAACATTCTGAATGAATTCACCTTAAATCTCTTCGTGATTTCCTGCGGCAGCATATACCCTAGCGTAACATTTTTTAAGCGCAGGTATGCCAGATCCTGCATGTATTTGTTGTTGGTTGCACGCAGTTCGTTGTTTGGATTTAATGCCACATAGGCCATCAGGGTTGGGAAGTATGCATTTGGATTTTCCGGAGTCCAGATCTGTGATTCAAAATCCTTTGGAATAAATGTGAAGTAGGGTCTTGAATATGGTCCCCAGAAACGATCGGCATTGTTCCCCGGATACCAGTCCATTTTACCCAGGCCCTGGAACAATACGGAAAGGTCGAAGTTTCTCCAGTTCACTCCACCGTTGAATGCATACTGATATCTTGGAGTACTGTTACCCACTACGCGCTGGTCGCCCGGATCTTCCACTGTATTTGCTCCCGCGCTGATCTTATTATCGCCATTCAGATCTACCCAACGCAGATCACCGGCACCAATCGGAATATTATTATCGATCCGAACCCTGTTTAACCAGGTTTGATCAATGGGATATGTTTTTGCTTCCGCATCGGTCCTGAAATAACCATCTGTTATATAACCCCAGATCTCGCCAATCTCTTTTCCTTCATACAATGAACTGGTAAGTTTGGTTGGGTTATTGATCTTGGTGATGAACGAACGGTTGTCGCTGATATTAAATCCGGCATTATAACGAAGCGGCTTGCCACCCACCATTGCCATATTTCTCCATTGTACCGAAAGTTCAAACCCTTTTGTCTGCAGGTCGGCAATATTAACCAGGGGCTGGCTTGCTCCAAATACATTTGGAATCTTTACCCCATTGCTCAGCATTCCTTCAGTATTGCGGATATACTGATCGTAAGAGATGGTCAAACGGTTTCTTAACAGCCCAACATCAACACCCACATTGTAAGATGTTACACGCTCCCAGGTCAGGTTTCCGGAAACCGGCGCAGGTGATCCATAATATCTGGCTCTTTCTCCATCCAGGATATAAGCCATAGTACCCGGATTCATGGTGGAGATATAAGGATAGGGACCGCTCAGGGCCTGATTTCCCAACTGCCCAACAGATCCGCGAATTTTCAGATCGCTGACAACATGTTTAATCGGACTAAAAAATCCTTCTTCACTTGCACGCCATCCCACGGAAGCAGATGGGAAAAATCCAAATCTTTGTCCTTTCGGAAACCGGGAAGACCCATCATAACGTCCATTGGTTTCGAAAATATATTTCCCTCTGTAGTTGTAATTAAACCGGTAAAAATAACCCTGAACGGCATAAGCACTTGATCCGCCAAATACAATCTGGTCACCGGTACCGAGGTTCAGATCGTTGAGAATTTCGGAAGACAGATCATAACGGCTGGCAGTGATCTTTTTGGCTTTATGATGCTCCTGGTTAAAACCAGCCATGATCTTAAAATTGTGAACCCGGTTTATTTTTTTAGAGTATTCACCAAAAATATTGATAACATGTACCTGATTGAACTGCTGATCTTCCGTCAGCTGGTCGATGCTGTATTTCGGAGTGGTTTCAATTACTCCGGGTGTTAAAGAATATTTAGCGGGAACCTGTCTGTAAAAACTTGGATCGGTATACAAACTATAGCTGTAGTTTCCAATAATGTTCAAATCTTTTATTGGCGAAAGCACCACTTCATTAATGGTGGTCATCTCGTATTTTCTTTCAGCTCCTTTGGTTTTTCCGTCGATCAGCATCGCGAAAATCCCATCACCAATATCATAATTATTCAAACCTGTTCTGTACGATGCCGTTCCATCCGGATTGATAGGCGCATAGGCGGGCGAACCATGCACGTTGATATGTACAAAGTTTGCATTCCCACCGCCCTGTCTTCCGTAATAGTCGTAGGTGGAATTATAAAAATTCGTATTGTTTGAAATCTTCAACCAGGGATTCAATTGAGCGGTAATCTTCGATCTTACCGTATTGGAACGGTATTTATCCGGCTGAATTCGCATAATCCCGTCCATGTTTTTCATGTTACCATTAATCATGTAGGTAACCTTATCATTGCCGCCACTGATGTTCAAGTTATGATTGGTGATTCCCTGCCATTTAGTAAACATGATATCCCACCAGTCGTAGTTTCCATAATAAACATATTGGTCCCTTCCGTTTCTGTTCTGAACCGTAACCCAGGGCCGGGAGGGATCTTCCGTTACATCATTCCGGCGGGCAAGCAATTCAGCATAATCAGCTTCTGTATAACCAGAGTAACCTCCTACATGCGCCAGTGCCTGATCGTGTAAACGCGTCCAGTCGTAACCGTTGGTAAGAAAATCCGTGCTTACTGTAGGAGTTGCGAAGCCGAAAGAATTATTGTAGCGAAGCGTGGTTTTACCAGATTTGCCGCTTTTGGTGGTCACCAGTACCACGCCAAAAGCACCTCTGGCACCATAAACAGCAGCAGATGCAGCATCTTTTAATACGGTAATTGATTCAACTTCTTCAGGAGAAAGCCGATCCAGCGTACCAGGAATTCCATCGATTAATACCAGCGGAGATCCGGTGAGTGCACTGTTGCCGCTGATGGATGTAACGCCACGCACGTTCAGGCTTCCCATCTGACCGGGAACACCACCACCCATCCGGATATTCAGGTTGGGAATAGCACCCTGCAACATATTGGAGATATTGGTTACGGGACGATCTCTGAAATCATCACCTGTCACCTGGTTTACGGCACCGGTCAGATTCACTTTCTGCTGAGTTCCGTATCCCACTACCACAACATCCTCCAAAGCCGCCACGGCAGCGGTTTGCAACCGAACCAGCAAGGAGTTGTTTTCACCCTGCCTGATCATAAAATTGTTGATGGAATGAGCCGCAAATCCCACATGTGAGAATTGAAGATTGTAAGACCTGTTACCGACCAGTCCGGTCATGCGGAAAACTCCTTCCTTATTGGTGGAAGTAATTTCACGCTGCGTGGAATCAGTGGAACTGAAAACAGCAACCGTTACACCTTCTACAGGAT
>JAEZAY010000103.1 GCA_023427575.1 Bacteroidota bacterium
CTACAGATCATTTCCGGGCTTCGGTAACAACTGTTTTTATTTTACGCCGTCCGTTTCAATTTTCTTAACGGATTTCTTCCGAGGCCCACTGAATACATTTAACCGGATACTAATGATTTCCACATTGGCACACTGGCACATTATCACTGCCGTTCGTTTCAATTTCTTAACGGATTTCTTTCGAGGTCCGGGGATACATCTAATCCCGAAACTATTAGTTCTGAACCGGGCCTTTTGCTTAAAAAATATCCCCCTAATAATTACAGGTTCTTCGTTCTGTTAACGTTATTCGTTTTAGAAAAAAGCGGAATACAAAAAAGCGGAATGATCACGGGCATCAGGGAAACATTTTTTCCGCCTGTTCCACCGCCTCGGGCTTGCCCACATCAATGAAACGGGAGCCGGTATGATCATAGCCTTTAATAATCTCGGTGGCTGAAGCTTCCAGGTAACTGTCTATTATTGAAAATTTCCCTTCTTCTTTCATGTACTGAAATATGCCGGGCTCAATAATATGAATGCCGCTGAATGCCCGCTTAATAAGATCGGCGGTAGTTCTGCTTCTTATTTCGGCCCCGGTTTTTTCATTTCTCCATCCGCATAGATTAAAAAAATGATCGAACAGAAAGTACCGCGAACTTTCCCGCTCACTTACCGCCAACGTGGCCAGTGGCTTCAATTGTTGATGCTGTTGAATCATTTGTCCAAGGTCCAGATCTGTTAGCACATCCGCATTAATGACAACAAACGCGGAATCCCGCAGATAGGGCGCTGCTTTTTTTATTCCGCCCCCGGTTTCCAATACCGCGTTTCGTTCATCACTAACCGTTATCTGACTTCCCCATCCTTTATTTTCATCAATGGCCTTTTCAATCTGATCTGCAAAATGATGAACATTCACAACCAGCTCGCTGATCTCATAGCGTTGAAGAAATTCCACATTGCGCTGCAATAACGATTTGCCGTTGATGATCGCCAATGCCTTAGGATGGGCGTCCGTCCAGGGTTTGAAGCGGGTACCAAACCCTGCCGCCAGGATCATTCCTTTCATCCGGGTCGTTTTCGGACTGAATGGCTGGAGATGTTTATTAGATTCCTGCATGATGCCTTCAAATCAGTTTTTCTAAAGAACAATGTTCTGTACCAGTTCGGCTTTTTCGGGGTAATCGGTATTATAGTGAAGACCACGGCTTTCTTTCCGGAAGGCAGCACATTTTACGATCAGGTAACCGACGGAGATCATATTCCGGAGTTCGCACAACTGCTGCGAGATGGCCGTGCGGGCATACAGGTTTTCTGTTTCTTCCCAAAGCAAATCAAGCCTTTTTAAAGCACGGTTTAAACGGGTATCGGTTCTTACAATGCCAACATAATCACTCATGATCTGTTGCAGCTCCTTTAGACTTTGCGTAACAAGAATTAATTCCCGGGCTTCGCTGGTTCCCTTTGCATTCCAGTCGGGTATGGAATCGTTGAATGGAATTTCATTAATATAAAGAGAACTGTCCATCGCGCAGCGATGCGCAAATACCATGGCTTCCAGCAGGGAATTGCTTGCCAGTCGATTGGCACCATGCAAACCTGTGCTGGCACATTCACCGCAGGCGTAGAGGTTGCGGATGGAACTGCGGCCCCATTCATCGGTTTTAATCCCGCCACAACTATAATGTGCCGCCGGTACAACCGGAATCAGATCTTTTGAAACATCAATTCCAATGCTCATGCATTTCTCGTAAATATTCGGGAAATGCTCAATAAATTTTGCCACCGGAATATGTTTCACGTCGAGATATACATGTTCGGTACCGGTGGTTTTCATTTCCGAGTCAATTGCTCTTGCAACAATATCGCGGGGGGCGAGATCTTTCCTGGGATCATAACGTTCCATAAATGCTTCGCCGTGAACATTGCGAAGTATGCCCCCGTCACCACGAACGGCTTCGGTGATCAGGAATGATTGTCCGCGAACTCCAGGTTCATACAATGCCGTTGGATGAAACTGGATAAATTCCATGTTCTCGATCCGGCCTTTCGCCCGGTACACCATGGCAACTCCATCGCCGGTGGCAATATACGGATTGGTAGTTGAACGATAAACCTGCCCGTTTCCTCCCGAAGCCAGTAAGGTTATTTTTGAGATAATTTTTTCAACCCGGTTGGTTTCCGTATTCAGTACGTACACTCCATAACATTCTATGTTGGGGGTGCTTTTTGTTACCAGGAAACCAAGATGATGCTGTGTGATCAGATCTACAACAAAACAATGTTTTATCAATTGGATATTTGCTGCTTCATTGATCTCGTCGAGCAGTGCCCTTTCCATTTCACGGCCCGTAACATCTTTGTGATGCAAAATCCGGTACTCACTGTGACCGCCTTCCTTTCCAAGTTTATAATCCCCATCTGATTCACGGTCGAACTGAGCGCCCCATCCGATCAATTCCCTGATCCGGTCAACACCTTCCTTTACCACAATTTCCACCACCCCTGGGTTGCAAAGTCCATCCCCGGCGATCAGCGTATCTTCAATATGTTTTTCAAAACTGTCATTTTCTTCATCCATTACTCCTGCAATCCCACCCTGCGCATATTTTGTATTTGTTTCATCCGCTTGCGCCTTTGTTATGATCATGATCTGCTTTTCAGGGAACTGACGGGCTACCTTAAGCGCAAAAGTGAGTCCGGCGATACCGGAGCCGATGATGAGAAAATCTGTTTTCATGTAAGTTTTTTATCGGTAGAAAAAGCGGCCGGATTAAAAGCAGGTGATGCTCAATGCCTGATCTTACCGCCATCAGTCTGGTGAGCGGCAAGATCTTCCAGGCGCACTCCATCTTCAATCTGGGTGATATAAATTTCAGGGATCTGCCCGAACCGGTTCTGGTAATTCTCCCCGATCGTATGGGCAATGGCATCAACCGAGCCCGATTCAACCAGATTAATGGTACAGCCACCAAAGCCGCCACCCATCATCCGCGAGCCGGCAATACTGTCAAACTGTTTTGCTTCCCGGACCAGGAAATCCAGCTCTTCACAGCTAACTTCATACTCGCTGCTAAGGCCTTCATGGGTGCGGTACATCAGCTTACCAAAAGATTTAATATCTCCGTTTTCCAGAATTTCGCATCCTTTCAACAAGCGCTGAATTTCTTCTATAACGTATTTGCACCTGCGAAAAACAAGTTCCGGCAATTCGGAACGGTGCTTCTGCAACTGATCAAGATTCAGATCCCGCAGCGATTGAATTTGCGGATAATGTTTTTGTAATATGGAAACGCCCTCTTCACATTGCTGGCGACGTACATTGTATTCGGAACTTCCCAGCGAGTGCCGAACCATTGTATTGATCATAACGATCTTGTATTCGGGGAAATGGAATGGGATATATTCGTATTCCTTCGAGCGGCAATCGAGTTTGATCAGATGGCCGGCTTTTCCATGAAGACTGGCAAACTGATCCATAATGCCCACCATAGCACCTACAAAATGATGTTCGGTTTTCTGCCCGATATACACCAGGTCGAGCCGTGTAAGACCCAGGGAAAAAATTTCATTCAGTGCAAACCCATAACCAGAACACAGGGCCGCTGAAGAACTCATGCCGCCACCCACGGGCACATCCCCATCGATCACCACATCCACGCCCGGTAATAAGCGGTTTGTCTGTTCCTGGATATAAAACGTTACACCCAGGATGTAATTTCGCCAGCCCGTTGACTGACTGATCGTATCCGCCCGGAAAGAGTGTTCCTCCTTAAATTCATTCGCATATACATTGATGGTATCCGTTCCGTTTGGGCTAATGGCGATATACATTTTCTTGTCAATGGCGCCGGGTAAAACAAAACCCTGGTTGTAATCGGTATGCTCCCCGATGAGGTTTACCCTTCCCGGAGCCGATACCAACACGGGTTCTTTTTGGTATTTATCGATAAACACCTGGCGAATTTTGTTAATCATGACGTCGAATCTTTAACTTTAAAATTTCCAAACCTTTCTACCGATGCAATTTTCCATTGAACGACACGAAGATAATGGGTTTCATTTTCTCCGGATGACAGACAGGTCTAATAATACCCGGGTTTCCATTATGCCAGAATATGGCGGGCTGATTAGTGAATTTTCTATCTCCACCAACGGTGTGCCATTTAATATACTCGATACCTATAAAGATATAAAGCATCTTCGGGATGATCTTTCGCTTTCGTACCGGGGGGCGAAATTATCGCCTTTTGTGTGCCGGGTCAGCAATGCGCGTTATGATTACGGCGGCGAGACTTATCAGTTTTCCCGTAAGTTCCCGGACGGATCGGCCATTCATGGTTTATTATTCGACAAACCTTTCGAAGTTTCCGAGCAGTTTGTAAACGAAAAGAACGCCTGTATTACGTTGGTCTACAATTACAGGGGCGAAGATCCCGGGTATCCATTTCAATATCGATGTGAAATAACCTATACATTACAGGCTTCCGGTGTGTTGGAACTCAATACCCGGATCACCAATAATTCCGGGCAGTATATTCCCATCGCCGACGGCTGGCATCCCTATTTTCGATTGCAGGGAAGCCTGGATGAATGGAACCTGCGGGTGAATTCTGACCAGAGACTTGAATTTAACGAAGCCCTGGTTCCAACCGGGCAGCTTATTCACGATAATCGTTTTCTGGAAGGAGTCAGTATGAAGGGAATCAGTCTCGATAATTGCTTTATGCTGAAGGAAGACCGCGATGATTCACCTGTTTGTGAATTGAGCAATCCCGGCAACGGATTGCGGCTCCAGTTTTTTGCCGACAGTGGATATCCATATCTGCAGATCTATACTCCCGATGACCGGAATAGCATTGCTATTGAAAATCTGAGCGGAGCTCCCGATTGTTTCAATAACTGCATGGGGCTGTTGAAACTGAACCCCGGCGATACCACCAACTTCCGTTTGCATTACAAGATCGTACAGGATTGATTGATTACCTTGCCAACAAATCGTTTGTATGAAAAAGCATCGCTGGCTGATCCTGCCGCTGATCCTGATCACGGTTGCTGCATGTTATGAAATCAATGAGGATATAACCATTCAGGAAAACGGATCCGGCCATTTTGCATCGCGGGTAGATATGAGCGCTCTGATCGAACTGATGCAGACCTTCGCCGGCGAGGAGGAACTGGCCAGAGAAGGGCTT
>JAEZAY010000110.1 GCA_023427575.1 Bacteroidota bacterium
GTTCTGCCACGCTTACGCGGTTTTGTACATCGAGCGCGGCGATATCTACATTGGTGCCGATATCGATTGTAACGTTCAGGGTCATGCGACCATCGCTGGTACTGTTGCTTTGCAGGAAGCTCATTCCAGGCACTCCGTTCACCTGCGTTTCAATGGGGGTGGCCACGGTTTGTTCAACCGTTTGGGCATCGGCGCCTGTGAAAACGCCGGAAACGCTTACCACCGGCGGCGAAATGTCGGGATACTGACTCACCGGCAGGTTAAGGATGGAAATTATACCTATCAGTACAATCACAACCGAGATTACAATGGAAGTTACCGGCCGGCGTATAAATACTTCAGAGATCATTGAATTATCTTAACGGATGAAAACTATTTAAAAAAAAATCTATTCCGATTGCGCGGGATTTACTTTCAGGCCGGGACGAAGATTCTGCACGCCTTCCATAACAATGGTTTCGCCACCTGCCAGCCCCTCGCGCACCACCACATTTGCGCCAATCCTGGTACCCGGCAAAATCCGCTGTTGCATTACCGTATTACTGTCGGAAACTACATAAACAAAAAATTCACCCAATTGTTCCGTCACCGATTTATAAGGTATGGCAATCCGGTTTCCGGTATCATCATTCAATACGCGGACGGTGCAACTCATGCCGGGCCGAAGCCTTCCTGCCGGATTGGAAAAAAGAATTCGCACGCGAATCGTTCCCGTTTGAGGACCGCAGCCGCATAGTCGAGCCGCTGACGGGCGATCGCATCCTGCTCCGACAATCGGGTGTATCGTTCCAGGTCACGGCTGATTTTCTGCAGGTTGGTCCGGGCAATTTCCACCTGTGCCTCCGCCTGCGAATAAGCGGCCGCATACCGGCTCCGGTCTATTTCATACAGCTTTTGCCCTTTTCGAACCTTCTGGCCATCGCTGACGAAAATTCCGGTTATATATCCGTTTACCTCCGCCCGGATTTCAACTTCCTTCAATGGAACAACATTACCCGGATAGGTATCCAGTCCGGTCACGGGCTGTTTGGTTACAAGCGTAGTGATCACATTCACCGCAGGAGGCGGTCCCTGTGCCGGTTTTTGCTTTTCGGCATTATTGCATGATAGAATCAACGCAGTTATACCAAGAAGGAACAGACTATTTTTCTTCATAAATATTAGTTAAGTTGAATATTACCCAATACGCGCTGCACGTCGATTTTTCCCGACAACACGCTGAATAATGCATTGAGATAATTTATCTGGGTTGTTCTAAGATCCGATTCAGCAACCATCAGATCGAGATAGGTTTTTATGCCCTCATCATACTGCAGTTTGATGGTATTATACACTTCCCTGGAAAGCGCCACATTTTCCCTGGCGGTTTTCCAGTCGTTCAGGTTGCTTTTAAAAATCGCCATTGCCTGTTCATACTCAGTACTGATTGCGTTTCGCAGGTTTTGAATTTCCAGGTCGAGCCGCTGATCTTCAAGCTTTTCCCTTCTCAGGTTCTGCAGCCTCCGGTTTCCCTGGAATATTGGCATCGAAAGGGATAGTCCCGCGATGGAATTGGGATAATTATTCCGGAACAATTTTGAAAACTCGTTGTTCTGATATACAAAATTGTAATTCAGAAATCCCGAAAGCTCGGGAAGGATCGCCATCCGGTAATAACTGATATTGAGTTTTTGAATTTGCTTCTGAGTCATCAGCCGGCGGTATTCTACTCTTGATTCATATTGAACCGGCTGCAGGGTGTCGAGCAAAATATGCTGTTCCATACGGCCGGTATCAAAGGCAAGCGAAAGCTTTTGCATATTGTCGAGGCCCATTAATTGTTTGAGGTATGCGTATTTATATTTAAGCGCCTCTTCGGTGCGCTTCCGGTCGGCCCGGGTATTGGCTAATGTGATTGTAGCACGCTTATAATCTGTTTTATCTACCAGCCCGGCCTCGTATTGCGCGTATGCATCTTTTAACTGCTTTTCGAGCCGGGTAATATTTTCGTTCAGGATCGACAGTTGCTGTACACTGGTAAGAATATCATAAAAAGCCTTGCTGGCTTCCACTACCGCATTGATCTTATTATTTTCCGTAACCTGCTTTGCCTGCTGCCGCAGATACCTGGCCCCTTTGGATGCAAACAGAAGATCATTGCTGAACAGGGTCTGATCCAGTTGCAGCAACATGTTTGAAGTGTTTTTCAAACCGATTTGAATGATCTGCGGCGGACCTCCTGGTACGTTCACATTTGGGAACACGGCCACCGGCAACCGAAGATAATGCTGGTATCTTCCGGTAGCGCCCAATTGCGGCATCCAGCCGGCCAGTCCCACACGGATTTCCCGCTCCGCAATTTCTTCATCGAGTTGTGACTGCCGGATCAGCGGTTGATTTTTCAATGTATAGGCTATCACCTGCTCCAGCGTAATACTGTCAGGAATTGGTTCCTGCTGTTGCGCGAACAGAGCGATTTTATTGCTGATCAGATAAGCGATCAAAACAATCCTCATTAATTTCATATCCACAAAAAATGTTTTGGATTGACAAAGCGGGCGGATGCCATCAGCATCTCTTTCAGATGGAAGAAATCGTTTATAAAGTACCGGGATTCATTTTTACTTTTTATAAAAAAAGTGATAAATGGTTATTCCGATTCATTTCTGTCCGGAAATAGTTTTCCATTTTCCTGAAACCGGTATCAATAGTGAATTAAGAGTAATCATTGTATATTTCCTTTCCACTTTTTTTTAGAAAAAAAGTGGAGCAAAAAAATCGGGCTGCGGAATAAATCCAAAAAATTGAAACTCCCGGCATAAGGGAATGTGCAAATCTGCCAATCATTGGTGTCCGGATAATAATTTCTCATTCACGCGAAACCTGTATCATCAGTAAGTTACGAACAGTCATTGTTAAATGACCCCTTCCACTTTTTTTTAGAAAAAAAGTGGAGCAAAAAAATCGGGCTCCGGAGTAAATCCTAAAAATTGAAACTTCCGGCTAAATAAAAATAAGTCACAGCTATAGAATATAACCCAGCAGTGGTAGGACTTACGAGCTAAGAATCATTTCCCAACTGCGGTAACAACTATTTTTATTTTACGCCGTCCGTTTCAATTTTCTTAACGGATTTCTTCCGAGGCCCGGGGAAATACATTTTACCCGGACACCAGTGATCTGCCAATGTGCAAATGTGCAAATTCAAATCCGGACATTATATACTTTAGCTATGACTTGTTATTATTTTACGCCGTCCGTTTCAATTTGGATTTTAGCAAATTTCCACATTATCACATTATCAAATTATCACATTTCCACATTGGCATATTGGCACATTAACACATTATCACTGCCGTCCGTTTCAATTTTCTTAACGGATTTCTTCCGAGGCCCGGGGAATACATCTTACCCGAACACTTATTATTCCGATTCGGAAATGCAATCTCCGAAAATAATTTGGTTCGAGATCCGGATTAATGGATTTATGCCTGCGTTGCAAACTGGATTTCGAAGGCAAATGAATTGTCTATATTTGAAACATGTCTTCCCATTTTAAAATCGCAGTGCGGGCCAGCAAAATTGAGGGCCGGGGTGCTTTTGCACTGGAGCAGCTGCCTGCACGCCGGAAGCTGGGCAATATGGCCGGAGAGATCATCAGCGAAAAACTGGCCCGCAAAAGGGCCCTGGCCAATAAGCGAATTTCCATTGTTGAATTCGGAAATGGCAAAGCACTGGATGCTTCGGCACACAGCAAGGTGTTGCGCTTTATCAATCATTCCTGCCAGCCAAATACGTACCTGCGGGTGGCCTATGAAAAGGTTGAGTTTTATACGTTGAGAATAATAAAACCCGGCGAAGAGCTTACCTGCAATTATGGTGAAACGCATCACGAGGGTAAACTCAGATGCCGTTGCGGTGCGCCGGGGTGCAGGGGCTTTCTTTAGTTCTTTTCATTTAAAATCATTGTTATGAATTCACGATTGCTTTCCCTTTTTGCCTTATGCCTTTTTCCGGTTTTGTTCGGTTGTAATCCGGGAGGCAGTAACAGCGGGTCGATGCGGGAAATGAAGGCCTGGATCACCAATCTGGATCAGTCATTATTATTTGCCCAACAAAAAGTTGAAGACCTGAATGTGAAGGATGATTCCGTTACAGTAATAACTATTGATGATACTAAACGTTACCAGGAAATTGATGGGTTTGGGTATACGCTGACCGGCGGCAGCGCCATTCATTTAAACGGCATGAATCCGGGCGAAAGAGAAAAATTGCTAAAGGAATTGTTTGGCACCGGCGACAGTTCAATTGGAGTTAGCTATCTGCGTTTGACTATTGGCGCCTCCGATTTAAGCGATCACGTGTTTTCATACAATGATCTGCCTGCCGGTGAAACGGATCCGGAAATGCAAAAGTTCAGTCTGGATCCCGAGCGCAAGGATCTTTTGCCGGTACTGAAAGAAATTCTGGCCATCAATCCAAACATTAAAATTCTTGGTTCACCCTGGTCGCCGCCGGTTTGGATGAAAACAAACGGGGATACCAGAGGCGGAAGCCTGAAACCCGAATTCTATGATGCCTACGCAAAATATTTTGTGCGGTATGTGGAAGAAATGAAAAAAGAAGGGGTGGCAATCGATGCCATCACCATTCAGAATGAGCCGCTGCATCCCGGAAACAATCCGAGCCTGCTTATGTATGCTGCCGAGCAGGGTGCTTTTATAAAACAAAGCCTGGGACCCGCTTTCAGAGATGCGGGGATAAAAACGAAGATTATTCTTTATGACCATAATGCCGACCGGCCGGATTATCCCGACAGTATTTTAAATGATCCGGACGCCAGGCAATATGTAGACGGATCGGCTTTTCATTTATATGGCGGACAAATTGATACATTAAGCTGGCTGCACGAACGGCATCCCGACAAAAATTTATATTTCACCGAACAGTGGGTGGGTGCGCCCGGGAAATTCGATGAAGATTTTTCATGGCATATAAGAACCCTGATTATCGGGGGAACCAGAAACTGGTGCAAAAACGTGCTTGAATGGAATCTTTCCAATAATGCTGCGCTTACTCCATTCACCGACCGCGGCGGATGCAGTCAATGCCTGGGCGCCGTTACGATCGAGGGAAACCAAATCACCCGCAATCCCGCCTATTATTCCATTGCACATGCTTCATTGCTGGTAAGACCCGGCTCGGTTCGGATTCATTCCGATAATCACCGTGATTTCCCCAATGTGGCTTTTACGAGACCCGATGGTAAAAAGGTATTGATCGTTCAGAATAATACGAATGCCGAAAAAGCTTTTCGCATCAAACACAAAGATGAAACCATTACAACCTCATTAAAAGCCGGCAGTGCCGGTTCATATCTATGGTAAATGGATTGGTTAAGATGAGGTATCACAACTATCCATAAACGCAGAATTGGTATTGTTGGAATATGGTATGGAAGTTGATTGATCTGATATAGAACAACGCTAAAAGCATTTATTTTCGTTGTTTTAAATCCGATTGTGTACGAAATAAAAAACTATGAAAGATCAGAGCAGAGAGAACTTCCAGTATAAAGGCGATATAGACACTTCGAACCCGGAAGAAGTAAAATACTGGACAAACAAATGGAATATTTCCTCGCAGTTGTTAACGGGAGCAATCAAGGCTTCCGGCAGCAATCAGGTGGTTGTAATTGAAGAATATCTTGAAAATCGAAAAAGAAGAGTTAAAAGGCCAAGGTACATTTCGCAGATGTGATTAGGAGCCGTTGGCACAATATTTTATATTTAATTACTGGATTTTTTTTCTCATTAGGGTTTAGGGGTTGAGTCCCGCTATTAAAATAGCGGGGCTTTTTTTATGCGCCACAAGTAAGATCCGGGCGCCTGGCTCCGGATAGTCAGCAAGTCAGGCATTGGGAAATCTGTGAATGCGGCATCTGGAAAACAATAGCAGGCAGAGGTTATTTCAGGCACCAGAGCAGGGCAATGGACTGCGTAATTTGTGTCAACTCAAGCGGATCGGAAGGTTTCCTGATATAACAATTGGCCCCAAGTTCGTAGGCAAGGTCATAATCAGCTTCCTCGCCGGAAGCTGTTAACACCACCAGAGGAACATGAAGAAAACGGGGATCTTTTTTTACAAATTTCAGCAGTTCCAAACCGGCACCCGCCGGGAGGCTGATATCCAGTAAAATCATAGCAGGCATGGAATCACGCGTGGAAGATTCTAGATACGTTTTCAGTTCGGCAGCTTCGGTATAATGTATAAAAAGTTTATTACAGCCGGCTTTTCGCAAACCTTCCTGATGGATCTCGCGATCACCGGAATTTGCATCAAGGATAATGACCGGGTTCAGATTGCTCATATTTTATTATTAAAGCGCTTATGCGAACCATACATTGCTGATGGCTTTGGTGATTTCAACCAATTCACTATACAACGCGGGTTTGGTTAAAAAGCAATTGGCGCCCAGTTCATACGATAATTTCCTGTCGGAATTTAATTTGGAAGTGGTCAATACAACAATGGGAATGCGAGAAAACTGCGGGTCGCTCTTAATTTCTTTCAAAGCGGTCATACCAAGCATTCCCGGCATATTCAAATCTAAAATTACCAGGGAAGGATATTCGGAATCGGAAGACTGTCTCAGCGTTTCAATCAACTCGTCGCCGCTTTCAATAAATACATAATCAATGTCCGGATCGTTTTCAAGAAAGGCATCGAGAATGATCTGCCGGTCGTCAGGATCATCGTCTACAATGAAAACCAGATTCTTTCGTATGTGATTCATATAATCGTATCAGATATCAGCCATCGCCGCTTTCCCGGTCAGCACAACAGATACAGGCCTAAAATTTACTTCGCCTGCATTCATAAAGTATTTAAAAGTTACAAATCAGATGCCTTTACCCAATTACACCATTATATGTTCGGGTGTATTTTTTTCATTTTTGAAGTTCGAGTTCCAAAAACCGGTGGCAAAATTCCGCGGCAAAGGCACTTCAAACTCTACCGGCTGGCTCAGGGTCCAGGCAAAATTGCCCTTTTTAAAATCATTAAAAGAAAATTCAATTTCCTTTTCCTGCCGCGTCGTAAATGCCTCAGGCCATACTTTCGCATATATCAGTTTCTCTGCCGGGTCGGTGCGTAAAATGGTAAGCTTTCCTATAATACAATCTTCCGGTAAATCTTCACAGTCGTCAATAAACCAGTTCACATACTCATTGTTTTTGAGGCATGGGTCGTTCGCGTCAATGGGTTCAGCATACACCAATACTTCTTCACCAGACTCAAGGGAAAAATCGCTGATCTCTAAACATTTTGCGCCTTTTACCACCAAACTTGCCCATGGTTGCCGCACCGATATCGCTTTCATGAAAGTAGGATTTTTTTGGTGTAAACTGTCAATTAGTGAACCATAATAAGCTTTACAGAGTTCACACCTGCAGGGTTCTAAGGGTTTTATCTTAGTTAAGATTCAACTGGGGTTTAATTGCTAATTGCTCTGTAGAACTAGTTCTACATTAGTCTTGCTGCCGCACGGTATCCATTAAAACAACTCCCAGATTGTCTTTCATGTAAGTGGTGATATGATTTCCAATCATTGTATACAGATCAGATTCCATTCCTCGCTCATCTAACCATACCATTTCCTCAAAACCGGCTTCATTCAGCAATTTTTCATTCAGGTTAAAAGTGGAATATCCTTCCGGTTCAAGGATCTGGACCTCGAACTGGTTGGAGCAGGAATTTTCAGGTTTATTGTATATTACCCGGGCAGTGTATTGAGTTCCTTCCGCCATAAAGCGAATGATAAACGGATCAAGCAATTTAGTATTTGCCATAGTTAATACTTATACAAAAGTTATTTCTATAACGGAAGGATGATCGTGAAAAGAGATCCTTCGTTTTCTTTTGAAGAAGCAAAGATTATCCCTCCGTGATTTTCAACAATCTTCTTGC
This sequence comes from Bacteroidota bacterium, assembly GCA_023427575.1. GTDB lineage: Bacteria > Bacteroidota > Bacteroidia > Chitinophagales > Chitinophagaceae > Flavitalea. The sequence goes on from JAEZAY010000110.1 coordinate 7,948, forward strand.
AAATCGCAAGCCCGATCCCTGTTCCCTCATATTGGGTTTTTGTGTGGAGGCGCTGAAATATCGAAAATATCTGTTCTGAAAATTGTTCCTTGAACCCGATTCCATTGTCGGATATTACAATCTGCAAATACAAATTCGCGGGTTTTAAATTCGGCCTGTTGGTTTGCCAGGGTCGCAATAACATCGAGCGGATATTGATTTCGGGAATGGTTTCCGGCCGCACAAATTTTAAGGAATTGCTGATAAGATTTTGAAAAAGCTGGCGGAACTGGGAAGGCACGATTCGAATCTCGTGGTAGGTATCAATGGTTATGATGGCCCTTTTTTCTTCAATCTTATGCTCGAGGGAAATCAGCACTTCGTCCAGAATAGCTTTCAGTGAATAGCGTTCAAATGTTTTTTCTGAAGATATCGTCGAAACCGATAACAGGTCATCGATCAGCATCTGCATGCGCTTAGCCGAGTCCACAATTTTTTTAAGATAGGTTTTGCCATCCGGCGTTACCCGCTCCGATTCAATGGTAAACAGCCGATCTCCAAAGGTGGAAATCTTGCGAAGGGGTTCTTTCAGATCATGACTTGCTACATGCGCAAATTCTTCCAGGCTTTTATTCGACTGTTGCAGTTCAAGCGTTTTTAAGGCAATTTTTTGTTCGGCCTCCACCCGGTCGGTGATATCCAGGGAACAGCAAAGCACCTGCTCTACCCTGCCCGAATGATTCCAGTCGAAGATTGTGCTGTAGGTATGTATCCAGCGGTACCTGCCATTCTGATGCCGGGCTCTGAAAATAAATTCAAGGATCACCGATTCATCTTTAGAAAGATTTGCTTCTTTCAGCGCCAGCAGATTTTTTTCGATCACTTCCTGAAAATTTTCAGGATGAATAATTTCCTGCAGGAACTGTATCCCATCCTGGATTAAAAAAGCCGGTTCGTAACCAAGAATCTTTTTTAAACCCATGCTTACAAAATTAAATTTCCCGGTATGCACGTTAAAAAGCGCAATTACCGTAGGAGTTGCATCGGCAATCTTCTGAATGAACATCTGATTTTCACGCAGCTTGTTTTCATTCATCTTTGCTTCGGTAATATCCTGCACGGTTCCCAGCATCTTATAAGCGGTTCCATTTTCATCCAGCAACACATCGCCCCGCGATTGCACTACTTTATGCTTTCCGCTTTTTGTGATTATGCGAAAATGAAAATCGTAGGGTTTCCTGGCTTCCAGAGCTTCCATCAGGATTCTTTTTCGCTCCGCCCTGTCTTCGGGATGAACAAAATTTTCGATCAAAGCATGCGTGATAACCGTTTCTCCCGGCTGCATATCAAAGATCCGGTACAACTCATCCGTCCATAAGATCTGGTCGGCTTCCAGGTTCCAGGTCCAGTTGCCCATTTTATTAATCGCTTCGGCCTGTTTGTACAAATTTTCGCTACGCTGCAGCATTTTAATCATATGGTGCCGCTTGGTAACATCCATTACCGTTCCCTTCAACACCCTTTTCTTTCCATCCTGAATCGTAACAACTCCTCTTGACCAGATCACCTTTTCATTTTCCGTCCTTCTGTACCGCAGTTCCACCTCGTATTCGCCATTTTTATCGAGGGCTTCCATTATCAGTTTATTGACTCGATCGCGGTCGGAAGGGTGAACGCACTGGATCAGCTTCTTGTATTCCAGCCTTTCAGGCTCTTCCAGAATCTTTAATAACCGGGGTGTGCAATCGATCCGGTTAAGCTCAAGATTCCATTCATAACTACCCATTTCCGCCAGTTCCTGGGCTTCGAGCAGCTGATTCTCCCTTTGCCGCAGCTCATTGCTCATCTGCTTCTCATTTTCTATATCGAAAGAAATTCCGATGACCTGCGACACGGTTCCTTCAGGCGTTCTTTTAAAAACAGATTCATAGGTCCGATGCCATCTGTATTCACCATTTTGATCTTTTAATCGAAGCTCAAACAAATTGGCCTCCTGATCTCTGAACTGCTGGTAATCGCTTCTGATATGCTTTTCAATTACTTCCAGGTCTTGCGGATGGATGATATTTTTATAAGCTTCGCCGGGCCAGCTTTTATTG
>JAEZAY010000125.1 GCA_023427575.1 Bacteroidota bacterium
TTGGTTTAACGGGAACCAGGAATATCCGTCATCACCAATTCCAAAAAAGAGATTTTGAGTAACAATATTGCTGGTAACGGATCTGCTAACGGGTCTGCCGGTTTCATCAAAAACAGTGGCATAATAACTGGCCTGCAATAACCCCACATTCTGAAACATTTCCGGAACCGTGTACGTTTCCACAGCTTTACCCTCTGCATCGGTATTACCCTCGCGGAAGATTTTTTCAAACGATATACCGCTGTTCAGCAAATTAAAATTATACTGGCGGTACTTTGGTGCAGAAAACGGTTTGGTTCTTACCTGGATCTCGGTTTCATAGCGGCGATTAGCAGCCGGAGGCCCGAAAAAGTTGCGGGCGGTTATAGATAACTGTGATGCCTGGCCGGGCTTTAGTTCCTTATTGTCAAGGCTTGCACTCACCTGGATCCTGTCGGGAATAAATTCTTCGACATTATATGATTTTGTTGCCAGCAGAACATCATTGGAACTGAGCAGCTCCAACTGATAGGTGCCGGTGATGGCCGATAAAGCGATCTCTACGGAAGCTTCCAGTGAGCCCTGCGCATTCAGATTTTTTCGGAAGGATTTCAGTTCTTTTCCATTCGGCAACAGCATCCGCATTTTTACCGGCAATTCTCCGGGGCTTTGCCAGTTGCCATCCCTGACAATCGCACTGAAATGAATGGTTTCACCGGGGCGGTAGATATCCCTTTCTTCATAAATAAAAGCATCGAGGCCGGAGGCATTGCTTCTTTTTCCACTTACATCAAATCTGGAAGTATTAATGCCGGTGGTATTAAAGGGGAGATAATTAAAATCAGTTTCTGTTTTCGCAATAATCATGGCAGGGCGAAATCCGGCGAACTCTTTCCTGGCGAATCCAATTTCCGCAACCCCGTCCTGATTGGTAAGGCCCGTACCAAGCACCTGGTTATTCGATCCATATACAACAATGTTTACGTCCTTTACCGATTCAGCGGATTTGATGGAGTTTGTAAATACCATCATTTTATCCCGACCTTCCCGCACGATCATGCCCAGATCAGATTTTGAAATCAGCCGGTTATCAGTAACCCAGTAATTCTCAGCCGAACGAACCTTGATATGATAGATGCCTTTGTGATCGGAAAGCCTGTCTTCCACATTAAATTTCAATAAACGCCCATTGCCGTATTTTGGTAATTGGCGGGTTTCGATTTCAGCTTCGTAAATGATATCGCCAACGCTGTACCCGATTTGGTCATAGTAAGAATCTTCTGAATAATAATCATCCGGATTATTACTTCTATCAACCGGATAATACCCATATTGATGAGCGGCTAATAAATTGCTTTCATAGATTTTGGAAATGATCAGCTTTACTTTGGGAACATTGGTAATCTGAAGTTCAATATTCTCATTGCCTTTAGCCGAAAGATATACCGCATTCCGGTTTGTAAACTGTACCGAAGGCTCCAGTTCTCCAAAGGCAATATCCTGGTCGTACGGATCGCGAAGCACCCCGCCAATCACGCCTCTTAAACCTTTACTGATACTGAGCCGGTATGATTTTTCCGCATCAAAGTTTTCGCTGTTGATCTGGAACCCATCACTTGTTTGCTGTACAGTAAAACGAACCGCGGGCTCAAAGCGTATATAGCTTTGTAAATCCTTCAGGGCCACCTGCTGACTTGTTCTTATTGTTACATTGCCCGATACCCCTTCATGGTGCGCTTCCACATCATTGATCAAAAGATTAAATGGGGAAGGGATACTCACCAAACTGGTCAACACCTGGTCGGTTCCGTTTTTGCCACCAGTTGGCACCAAGCCCTTTTCAATTTCAACCCGGGCCTCCAGGTCGATGTCCTGAGGAGTTATATTGTTTAATCTTAATGAAATCCGCGAATCGGCCGACAATGTCAAAACGGAATATTGCGGCTCCGTTCCATCTACCGACAATTTCAGCTTTTCCTTCACTGATGCCGGATCAACGGGATAGTTAAAATAAAGATCAATGCGCGGATATGCTTTGGTCTGGTTTGATTCCCCGGCTGCCCAGCTGGCATTGGCGCCTTCAAATTGAAGGGCGGGAGTATAAAAAACAATGTCTTTTTTTGAATTCAAATTTCCATACTCGCTATACTGCAGGAGTTCATTGTTTAGGCGGGCCTTAAAACTGGTTGCGGGGGGCAGGTGCGAAGCGGGAGAGAAGATCAGTTCATCGCGGCTTTCCCATCTGAACCGCCCCTTAATAGCGGGTTCAAATGAAATGTATTCTGTAGAATCCCAGCGATTCAGCAATGAATCGCCTACCAGTGCCTTATCAAAATAAAATACGAGGTTTTGTAATTGTTTTATCTCCCCTTCTGCGTTGGTTTTTTGCAGGGAAACGGCGTTGCGGTTACAGCTAACCGTCCATATCACTACAAACAATACGGAAAGGCCCTTCAGAAAATTTTTCATGAAAAGAGAATTATTTCAAATATTTCGGGAAAATACAAAAAGGATTGGTTGTCAGGGATTGCGGATTTTCCGTTTAAATGTATAATATTAAAAACATGATCCATAATCGATCTTATCTTTTAACATCCTTTTTCGGCCGGGATCTTTATTTTGCCGAAAAGCAAAAAATATATCTCCAGCCTGCTTCCTGGTAAAAGCATGAAACGAATCAAACCATTCATTTTTGTTACAGGGATTTTCATTGCACTGATGATTTTCCTGCACCTGCTTTTCCCATTAAAGGTTGAGCTCAGCTATTCAAAAACGATCACCGATGGCTCAGGCGAAATTATTCATGCATTTTTAACTCCGGATGAAAAATGGCGTATGGAAACAAGCCTTCCGGAAATCTCGGACCTATTGAAAAAAACCATAATCGCCAAAGAAGATAAATATTTTTATTATCATCCCGGCGTCAATCCCGGGGCCATTTTGCGAGCCGCGGCAATGAATCTGGTTCGCGGCAAACGAACATCAGGAGCATCCACCATCACCATGCAGGTGGCCAGGGCGCTGAATCCGGGAAAGCGAAGCTATACAAAAAAGCTAACGGAAATGTTCAGGGCAATTCAACTGGAGCTTCGTTACAGCAAGGAAGAAATTTTGCAGATCTATTTAAACCTGGTTCCCTATGGCGGTAATATTGAAGGCGTAAAATCCGCTTCGCTACTTTATTTTAAAAAGAATCCCGATCATCTTTCCCTTGCTGAAATAACAGCGCTTTCCATTATTCCCAACCGGCCTTCTTCATTGGTTATCGGCCGGCATAACGCCGAAATAGTTAAGGAAAGAAACAAATGGCTGCGACGATTCGCCAGCGAAAAGCTTTTCACCCAAAAAGAAATTGCCGATGCGCTGGAAGAACCTTTAAATGCTGAAAGAGGAACGGTACCGCGCTATATTCCACACCTGGCTGCGAAACTGAAAAATAGGGCAGAAACAAATCTTCAGACCTATATCGATCCTGGGTTACAAATCAAAACCGAGAAACTCGTTCAGGATCATGTTCGGGCCAGTTCTTTGAAAAACATCACCAATGCCGCTGTCATTATAATGGACAACAACAGCGGTCAGGTTATAACTTATGTGGGCTCTGCCGACTTCCATGATGCGAAGCGTTCGGGCCAGGTAAATGGCGCTAAGGCAATTCGCCAGCCGGGCAGTACCCTGAAACCCCTGGTATATGCTCTGGCTATCGACGAAGGGATTCTTACACCGGCATTTCGCCTAACCGATGTAGCTACCAATTACAATGGTTACAGCCCCGAAAATTACGACCGCAACTTTAATGGCCTTGTAAGTGTTGAATATGCGCTGGCTCATTCGCTGAATATTCCCGCGGTCCGAACGCTGCAAAATCTGGGTCTGGAAGATTTTATTCACAGCCTTTCGAGATCGGGATTTCAGCAGATCCAGAAAGACCAGCGAAAACTGGGACTGTCGATCGTATTAGGCGGATGTGGAGCAAGCCTGGAAGAGCTTACCGGTCTGTACAGCGCATTTGCGCGGGAAGGCGTTTATATGAGTCCGTTATATACTGCCGGTACCCCTGTTCAAAAACAACGTTTGATCAGTACCGCATCGGCCTATATGATTACAGAAATGCTGTCGAAAGCAAACCGGCCCGATTTCCCGATCAACTGGAGCAGTACGGAACGAATGCCTAAGATCGCCTGGAAAACGGGCACTTCGTATGGAAGAAGAGATGGATGGAGCATTGGATACAACCGGAAATATACGGTGGGCGTTTGGTGCGGAAATTTTTCCGGTGAAGGCGCGGCTGATCTTAGTGGAGCCAACACTGCCACCCCCCTATTGTTTAAAATCTTTAATACCATCGATTATGATTCAGATGAGTCATGGTTTAAGGCTCCGGATGATTGCGATTTCCGGATGGTTTGTTCAGAAACGGGAATGGTGCCTGCTGCCCATTGCCGGAACATTATTATGGATGAATTTATTCCGATGGTTTCCTCTACGGCGGTATGCAACAATATGGCGGAGACAGCCGTATCAGCGGATGAAAAATACAGCTATTGCAAAAGCTGTATGCCCCTTGCCGGCTACAAGCTTAAAATCTATCCCGTGATAAGCGCAGAGATGCGCAACTATTATCAGGAGCGTAATATTATTTTCCGGAACATTCCGGCCCATAATCCCGATTGTGAAATGATCTTTAAAAATGGAGCGCCTTCCATAATCGCGCCGAAAAACGGCCATGAATACCTGATCAGTAAATCGGAAAAACAGCCCCTGATGCTGGAATGCAGGGTAAGTAATGATGTGAACAGAATTCACTGGTATATCAATAACCGGTATTATAAATCTTCCGATGCGGGTACGCGCCAGTTTTTCATGCCGGAAGAAGGAAAGGTGAAGATCTCCTGTACCGATGATAAAGGGAGAAACCGCGATGTCTGGATCGATGTAAAATTCATCGACCTTTAAAATGCGCCGCCGGGATGCTTCCGAGAAAGTAGGTAAGTATGGTGGCCAGAACGAAACAGGTGGCGAACAGTTCAGGTCCAACTTCATTCAGAAATTCCTGGTATAACGGATGCAGAAATAAAAACACAACTGCCAGGCAAAACAATCCGTACTTCCATGCTTTATGTTCACTGATATTTCGAAGTATCCAGTAAGCGCCGGCCATAAAAACAAGGATCCGGATCAGGAGAACAAAATAAATTCCGGGTTTATAAACCATGGCTGCGATCCAGGCGATTTGCCACCAGAACATTCCGCACAAAAACCATAAAACCGGATGAAGATGATTCAGAGCCCGGCGAATCGGATCATGGTAAAAAGGATTTGTATGTAGATGCCGGTACGATACCAGCAGCAAAAATCCGAGTGGCGCCAGCAGTTCCAGAACCCGCCTGAATTCACTTTCCCGGTATTTTTCAAGATTAAATAGCGCCGGGTTCGATGTTGATGAAATTACCAGTGGTTCCAAATAAAGATATCCCGCTCCCAATAGCAGAACAGATCCTGTTAATATCAGGATATAAGCAAAATTTGATGCGGGGTTCCTGCGGATCCGATCATAAATCAGCGTGGGCGGAATGCTGGTTATAAAAAGCAGCATTACCAGCAGCATCAGCACAAACCCGATCGTCAGCGCTGTTTTATATAGCACCATTCCGTCGGCTACCATTTTAAAAATGAAAAGCCGGCTGAGCGCCCAGATAAAATAAAGCCCGGCAGAAATTGCCAGGCCTGAAACGATCTTTATAAAATGTTCTTTGTTCAAGTTAGTAGAATCAGTCTGCTTTAACCACGTCGCCACTGCCTTTAATATCAGACTTCACATTGGCGCCTCCCTTATATTTTACATCTCCGCTGCCTCTTACGTTAACATTCAGGTTTACGCTTGCAAATACTTCCACTTCACCACTGCCATTGATATCAATGGTTGCTTCTTCCGCACGAAGGTCAAACGCTTTTACTTCCCCGCCGCCATTGATTTCGGCTTTAAAGGTTTTGGTTTGCCCATTCAGTACAACCTTTCCGCTTCCGCTGATTTCCGAGCTAGCTTCGGGAGCGTCAATATCAAGTTGGATATCGCCGCTACCGGAAATGCCAATATCCATCGCGGAAGTACTTGTGATCCGGTTCCGGCTGATCATTGACCCTGATCCTGAAATGCGGGCTACCCGGTAACTGGGAGCTGTTATATATAGTCTCACGCCTTTATCTGAACTAAGCGAATAACCATCCCTGGTTTTCACCCGCAGGATATTGTCTTCCACCAGGGTTTCCACATACTCATGCAGGTTTTCATCGGTTTCCACACGCACCGTGTATTCATTGCCGGTACTGATTTCGGTATCGAATGATCCGGAGGTTCTCACTCCTTCAAAATTTCCGAGATCACGGCTGGCGCTGGTAATATTTCCATTTCCCCTGATACGTTCACCACCGATGAACTCGCAGGAACTTAAAAGAAACAAGGCTGGGATAAGGCTTAGCAATAATTTTCTCATAGCTGGTTGTTTATGTTTGGCAAAATATATCATTTAGACGAAACCCTTCATTATCGGGTTACAGTTTTGGCTACAACAAGATCCAGGAACCGATTTTCATGATCGGACGAATTCTTTACCTTCGCAGCACCATGACCGAAAAGATCCTGATTCTCGACTTCGGCAGTCAATATACTCAATTGATAGCCCGTGCCGTAAGAGAGGCAAATGTTTATTGTGAAATTACACCATTCCATAAAAAAATAGAATACGACCCCTCGCTGAAAGGTGTTATCCTTTCGGGATCGCCGTTTTCCGTGAACGATGAAAATGCGCCGGATGTATCTGTTGCTGAAATCAACGAAAAATTGCCGGTACTGGGTGTATGCTATGGCGCGCAGCTCACCGCAAAGCAATATGGCGGTAAGGTAGCCAAAAGTAATAAACGCGAATACGGAAGAGCGCTGATGAAAAAAGTGCAGGAAGACGCGCTTTTGAAAGACGTGATCGACCTATCGCAAGTGTGGATGAGTCATAGTGATTCCGTACTGGAACTGCCGGAAGGTTTCAGTATTCTCGGCTCCACCGACAGCATTCCTTATGCCGCTTTCCATAAACCCGATGCCAGCAACCCATTGTACTGCGTTCAGTTTCACCCTGAAGTATATCATTCCATCGAAGGGAAAAAACTGCTGAAAAATTTTCTGGTGAACATTTGCGGATGCAGCCAGGATTGGACTCCCGCCCATTTTATTACTGATACGGTGGAATCGCTGAAGAAGCAGATAGGAAATCGTAAGGTAATAATGGCTCTGAGCGGCGGGGTGGATTCCACCGTTGCCGCTACCCTGATTCATAAAGCCATCGGCGAGAATCTTTCCGGAATTTTTGTGGATAACGGGGTTCTTCGAAAAAACGAATTCACACAGGTGCTGGATACCTACAAAACCATTGGCCTGAATGTGAAAGGGGTGGATGCAAAAGAACTTTTTTACCGCGAACTGAAAGGAAAATCCGATCCGGAAGAAAAAAGAAAAGTGATTGGCAGGTTGTTTATCGAAATCTTTCAGGAGGAGGCCTCCCGCCTTACCGATTTTGATATGCTTGGCCAGGGAACCATTTATCCCGATGTGATCGAAAGTGTTTCGGTTCATGGCCCCTCCGTTACCATCAAATCGCATCATAATGTAGGCGGATTGCCCGATATTATGCATCTGGAACTGGTGGAACCATTGAGATATTTGTTCAAAGATGAAGTTCGCAGGGTTGGAAAAGAATTGGGGATCCCGGCTGATCTGCTGAACCGCCATCCATTTCCGGGTCCCGGACTTGCCATTCGCATTCTGGGTGAAATCACGCCCGATAAAGTGGCATTGCTCCAGGAAGCAGATGATATTTACACGAACGGACTGAAATTGCATAAACTATACGACCAGGTTTGGCAGGCCGGCGCTATACTATTGCCGGTCAAATCGGTGGGGGTTATGGGCGATGAAAGAACCTATGAATTTACGGTGGCGCTGAGGGCCGTGACCTCTGTTGAAGTAATGACGGCCGACTTGGCGCATCTCCCCTATGAATTTCTGGCATATATATCAAATGAAATCATCAACAATGTTAAAGGAATTAACAGGGTTGTTTATGATATCAGCAGCAAGCCACCTGCAACGATAGAATGGGAATAAACGTCTTTTCGCTAATGCATAAAAATCCCTTTCCGCAGCATATGAAGAAAGCAGGTAAAAAACTGATCTTTATGGCAGCGCTGATTTGCTGCTTTTATTC
>JAEZAY010000200.1 GCA_023427575.1 Bacteroidota bacterium
ATTTTGAACCGGGTACCCGCTACCGTTACAGCAATACCGCCTATGCATTGCTGGCATTGACCGTGGAAAAATATTCGGGTAAAAGCTTCGGCGAGTACCTGAGTGAAAAAATCTTCCGACCACTAAAGATGGATGAATCCATTGCTTATGAAAAGGGATTAAATGAAGTAAAGCAACGGGCCTATGGCTACAGCATTTCTGATGGAAAATGGGTTCGGAAAGATCAAAGTTCAACTAGCGCTGTTTTAGGAGATGGGGGAATTTATTCAAGTGCCGAAGATCTTTACAAATGGGATCAGGCTTTGCATCAGGGCAAGGTACTTCCGCTGGCGCTTGTTCAGGAATCGATGGAATACAATCGCTTTAATGATGGTAGCGCATATCCATACGGGTATGGGTGGCATCTGAAAAAATGGAATGATCACCAGGTCGTTTATCATACAGGGAGCAGCCCCAGCTTCCGGAATATCTTTTACCGGATCCCGGCGCTAAAGCTCAGTATCATTATTCTCACCAACCGGAACAGGCCCGAAGAAGATGATATGGTTCCGCTGGCGGAATCGGTCCTGCCCCTGGTTATAAAACAATGAGCCGGTATTTGTAACAATTTGAAAATGTGCAAATCAATCCAAATTGAAACGGACGGCAGTGATGATGTGATAATGTGATAATGTGCAAATGTGGAAATTTGCTAATTATCCTAATTGAAATGGAAGGCGTAAAATAAAAACAAGACACAGCGAAAGAATATAACTGTCCGGATTTGAATTGGCACATTGGCACATTTGCACATTTGCACATTCCCTTATGCCGGAAGTTTCAATTTTTAGGATTTATTCCGGAGCCCGATTTTTTTGCTCCACTTTTTTTCTAAAAAAAAGTGGAAGGATCATTTACAATGAATGCTCCTAATTCACTATTGATAAAGGTTTCTGGTGAATGGAAAATTATTAACCGGATACCAATGATTTGCACATTTGCACATTCCCTTATGCCGGAAGGTTCAATTTTAGGATTTGTTCCGGAGGCCGATTTTTTCACCACTTTTTTCTAAAAAAGGAAGAGCTCATTTACTCCGACACCAATGCATCTTAGGTTAGTATCCAATAAAGAACTTCACTAATTACCAAAGAGAAAATAAGCCACAATCAGTGTGATCATCACATTGAATAATTGCGCGATCAGGAACGCATACATAGGCCGCCGGTTGCCGGCTTTCAGCATATCGGAAAAATTCGTTTCCAGCCCAATACTGGTAAAAGCAAGAACGAACCATAAGCTTTGGATGTTTTTCAAACTGCCGCCAACCTGCTTCACCAATGCCGCATCGAGAAAAAAGGAAAATAGAATGGATGCACCCGCAAAGCCAAGTACAAATTTTGGAAACCGGTCCCAGATTACTTTTAACCCTGGTTTTTCTTCCACCATACCCGGTTTTTTATTCTGACTGTAGGTCCAGTACACCGAAATCGCGAAAGCGGCAATTCCCAATAATACATTTTGGGAAAATTTGACAATGGTGCTGATCTTTAAAGCCGTCTCACCTACAAGTGTACCCGAAGCCACCACTGCCCCGGAGGTATCAATGCTGCCGCCCAGCCAGGCCCCGGTTACCTCCTGTGATAATCCCAGGGCTTCCGCGATATAGGGCATTCCAATCATCATTGGAATAGCTGTTACCAGCACCAGCGAGATAACATATGAAAGCTTTTTTGTATCACCTTTAATAGCGCCGGCCGTTGCAATAGCAGCCGATACCCCACAGATAGCAACCGCGCTTGAGATCATCATTCGCAGTTCTTCATCAACCTTTAGTTTTTTACATAACCAGAAGGCGAAATACCAGACCGACAATACAACGATCAGCGCCTGGATCAATCCCAGACCACCGGCGGTTAAAATATCCCCGAAAATGATTCCGGTTCCCAATAAAACCAGTCCGATTTTTACAAACATTTCGGTTGACAGCGCCTGGCGAAACCAGTCTGGAAGCCGGAAGAAATTTCCTACCAGCAGACCTATACAAAGACTGAATATAACGGCTTCGAGGTTCAGGCCTTTCATGGCACTGTTACCGGCGATGATCAAGGCTATTACCGTTAACAGATATACCACCGGAAACATAATGGCAAAGTTTCGCACCGATCTGCCCGTAGCCATAATTCCCAATCCGGCGATAAAAAAGATAAACAGGAACTGAACTCCGAGAAGCGCCAGATTGTCAACAGATAGAACTTTCGAAAAAAGTTCACCGGAATTTTTCCAGCCAAATCCCGGTACCGGCAAAACATAACCAAAAATAGCAATGGCAATAATTAAGAACCCCAGGATCACCACTACCCAGTCTTCATGTAATACCTTTCGCTTTGTTCCGGCCTGCGCCATTGTTTGTTCACCTGACGATGTTGCCATTGATTGAAATTAAGCCCCGAAATTATATAATAAAACAAATCTGCATGCCCTGGCGATTTTACTCAAGCAGAATGGCGGCCACCGATTCCCCATTTCCCTTCAGATTGGCAGTATACTGACGCCTGTTGATGGCAAACCGAACCTTTCCCTTCCCATGGGCAGGATCACTTACGTAAATGCCGTCTTTCATATAAATCAGCAACGGACGCGACGTGTTTATTTCAAGATTCTCCGAAATCGTGGTGGAACCAGGCTGGTAGATGGCAGTCATTATCGTTGAATCAGCAAACTGTACCGATTGAGCTATCGTATCATTCCGCAACAGTTTCCACGAGGGCGACGCAAAATAGGCCGCCGCTTTTTTAACATCCGGCTCATAAATAACCGCGTATCCCGTATTTAGCTGATAGTGCGTAAGTGTTGGCAAAAAAACCGTTTCGGATTCAGCGTTTGAAGGCCCGGCTTTGTTTATAAGCGACCAGCGCGACATGATCTTTTTGATTTCGATTCCCAGCCGGTCATCGCTGAGCGGAAAATAAAGGAAATTGTGATGGTGTACCCATTTGGTTTCAACGAAGGAATGGGTTCCTTCATCCAGCGTATTTCCTACATTATTTATGGTAACCGGCCCATTCAACCTGCTTTGGTCCATAGCGGTGAATGGATAAGACCTGAGCTGCCTGGTTTTCAGGGCGGTCAGGATCACCGTTACATTTTTCCAGGATGCATAAAATTTTTTCGCCCCAAGAAACTGCTCATTCTTTACCAGCTCATAATCCATCACCGCTAAACCATTGGTTCCGTCACTAACGTTTCCGGTGAATGGTTTTGTGCGGATTTTATTCTTTCGGTCGCCGGAAAAATTAGTTATACCCGGAATCCGGTCCCAATCCCAGAATGGCAAAAGATTGTAATACTCCGTTCCATTTGAAATAAAATACGTGTCGCCGGCATTCAGCAATTCCCCTTTCAGGTTCTCTTCATTAATAGATTCGGTAGCCAGGGTTCGGGTCGAAATGGTTTTCAGAAAAAAGCTAAACTCTTTCCTGTGAACAGCGGTAAAATCCGAAAAGGGAAAGTAACGGTAACCCTCAGGCGAAGCCGCATTATTTTGATTAAATTCCAGTTTGCTGATTTCGGCCTTACGGCCTGGAAAGAGATCATATAAAATGGGAAGGTAAGTGCGGAGATCGGCCGCATGCAGGGCCTGGCGGCGCGAGGCTGCACGGTCCATGGTGCCCGGCACGGTATGAATTCCTCTGGCCATCCATTGCCAGCCTTCAAATATAAAATCGCCCAGAATTTTCAGCCCCGATTCAGGAAAAGCGTATGAAAGATCTTTTAACTGCCAGGCCAGACGCAGATTTTCAAAAAGGTAGGAGCGGCCATACTGATACATTTGTAAGCGTTTGCCATGTTGATGAAAGCTGTAATCCTGCTGAATTCCTTCACCGCTGGTAATTTTAATTACCGATAAAATGGTATCGCGGCATTTTTTGATAAGATTCGGATTATTTATTAATACGCCGTAATGCAGACCCAGATCCGCGCTCCAGATCAGGTTGGCGCCGGTACCTTTCACCCGATGCTGGGCGAGCACCTGCATGCTTTTTCGGATGCGGACTTCGTCCAGGCTGTCCCGCATCAGGATAATAATATCCCTGAATTTCTGGGGAACTCCAATTTCATTATGCCACCAGTTTTTACTGATATACCGGTGTTTAAACCAATCGTCGAGCACGAGTTCCATTTTTTTCTTAATGGAAGGATCGTGATAGTACACCGAACTTTTATCGTTCCAGGCCAGGGCCATTGCTTTCAGCCTTGTAAGCGGAATCAGCAACTGCCAGCGGGTAGGCTGATTGTCGGAATAGTTCAGATCAGCCCATCGCCCTGAATCGGACAAGGCCGGGCTATCTTTAAAGGATTGATAAGTAGAATCCGTTTTATAAAGAAATTCTTTATACCGGTTTATAAACAATTCCGCCTCTTTGCCGCTTTGCGCCAAAGCGCCTGTGGCCATAAAGCAGGAAATCGCCACTAAAAGATATCTCCGGAAATTCATACCTGCAATCTAACCATTGTAGCCTTTGTATAGATCTCAGGCAGGCGATGGTGAGATATTTTAAGAGTTTCATTTGATTTGCAAAATAAAAAGGGCCTGATCATTTCAGGCCCCGGATATAAATCCATTGGTTAATTGATGAATTGTTGAAATGGTGTTCCAGAAATTTTTAGTTAATCTCTTTAATCCAGTTCTTAACAAATGCCCGGGCAGGTTCAACCACTTCTTTTCCGGCCCGAAAGGCCATTTTCCAGTTGCTGGATTTTGACTCGTAAGCACGATCAGCAAACAGTTTTTTTCCATTCTTTTCCACCAGTTGGGCGTTGTACGCGATATTATCAGTTTCTTTCAAAAATTCCTGCAGGCGACCCTTTACGTATCGCTGCGGATCGGCCGGATATTTTTCTTCCCATTCTTTCATCCGGCTGGCATACAGTTCCTCATTTTGCTTCATCATTTCCGGGAAATTCTGTTCATAGAAGGCAAACATCTCATTTTTAGGATCGGTGGCCAGGGCCAGTTGTTTTTTTCCGTCGGTGATCAACTGCGTATATACCTCATTCAGTTCAGGATTTTTCTTTAAGCCGGCTTCGTAATCGGCAAGCATTTTTTTCAAATTTGTTATCTGCTCTTCTTTCATGGCGGCGGGCGTGATCAGCTCCTGCTTTTCCGGCTTCTGACGATTTCTGATTTCATCATACTGCTTCTTAAATTCCGGGGCTTTCACCGCTTCTTTCGTGTAGGCCAGCAGATCGTTGGTGATGGCGGTCCGGTTCGCGGGCAAAATTGCTTTCCATTTTTTTGAACCATAAGTATCCAGATAGCCGCCTAAAATGCTGTTGGCGATCTTCTGATCGGCGGTGGATTTGCTCATTCCAAGTTGTTGCAGAAAATCATCCGATCTCTTGCGGATCGTAAACGATACAAGCAGGGCCGATCCTGCAAGAATACAAAAGGCAAAAGCAGTAAGCCGCGGCAGGCGGAAAATAGAGCTGTTGAAGATTTTTTTCATATTGAAGGTTTAATGGCGCCAAATATGAATCAATGCAGGGAAATGAATCGGGAAGAATATGATGAACTGTCAAAAATCGGGATGTACTGAAATTTTTTCGGTTTGGCATAGGGTTGAGCCGATCTCTTTTGCCGGCAGGCTAAACCCCAGGCCTGAGCGAGGCCCAATGAGCAAAGACCATCGGCACCCAATGGCTCAATAGTGCTGAAAAGGATTACCGGAAGGAATATGCGTAACCGGTAGAAGCGGAAAATGTTGCTTAACCCATTTTGCCATCCAGGCCGAGCCCGGCTCTTCGCTGGCTACATGACCCATTACAAGCAGCGAAATTCTGGTGCCGGCCGCCCGGGCATCACGGACGTATTCAGCCGTTTCCCACTCCTGCAGTTCGCCGCAAATCACCAGGTCGGGCTTCATGGCCGCAATTGCCTGGATCTGGCGGCGCCCACCGGGTGCGCCCGGCAGGTACAGGATCCTGGAACAGGGTTGATTCCGATCGCCGATATACCGGATGGTTCCGGTGTCAAATTTTTGTTTTAGGGTGTTGATCACCGTTTGAACCCTGGTGTCCGGTAAATGAAACAATCCTTCGCGGTAATAGCTTCGCCAGCCGCTTGCTTCGATAAAACCCTCGTAAACCCCATCGGGCTTGTGCAGGTGAATATAATCGTGATTCCGCCATATGGCAATTTTATGCTGATCGAGCAAAGCCCTCTTCTTTATAAATACCGGATCGTTTTCCAGCCAACCCGTTTCATCTGCATGGTTGTAAAATGAAGGCTCATGTACAATAATAAAATTGCATTTTCAGCTCCACCGATTTTCGGATAAGCTCCAGGGTAGGGAACATGGAGGTAACTACACCGCTGATTTGAGTATCGCGGGATCCCGATTTTAATGTGTCGACCGTATTTTCCAGGGCGCTGGGCACGGCCTGCCGGATAAACAGATCCATCAGTTCACCGACCGTCGGGTTTTTTGGATTGGGAAGTTCTTTTCTGCCAAAGCCGGTAAGTGGTGCATTCAGGATTGCCAGGGGCAAGGTTAGCCGCCAGAGTTTATCGAGAAAATCCCGGCGTTTCAGGGAAGAGCCTGGAAAATCCGGATTTTTTTTTGAATCTTCGCCGCTAAGTATTATCATTAAGTTAATTTTTTAAGTGGTCCTTTTATTGACCAATTTTCCTTTTAATCCTGGATAAAAAGAACCGAAGCGCTGTAATGAGCTCAATTGCCAAAACGTTTACTGCATTAAAAAACCTGCCCGCCGAACTGATTTTAAAAACAAATAAAACTGATCTCCTGGTTGTATTAAAAGTGTTTCTGATCTCAGCGGCATTTTGTATGACCATTATCCTCGGCGGCTATTTTAACGGCATCGGTGTGGGCCGGTTTACGCATGATATCCACCATCTCTCGGGGCTGCCCTATTATACAGGAATCATATCCAACACCGGCATTGTTATCTGGACTTCCGCATCCGCTATTTGTTTATTTACCTATTTGCTGTTAAAACGTAGTGGCAAAACCGGAATAAGCGTAAGTTTTATTCTGAATGGGTTTTGGCTTACTACTCTACTGATGCTGGATGACCTGATCATGTTGCATGAATACGTTATCCCCGGCTATTTTGGGATTCATGAAGTCTTCTTCTTCATTCTCTACGGATTTCTTGCCTTCCGTTTTTTATACCTTCATAAAAATTTCATTCTTCTTACAAATTTTATTTATCTGCTTGCCGCCTTTGCCGGACTTGGTTTTTCTTTATTTATCGATCTGGTTCCTTTTTACATACCGGCAAGACTTGTTTTTGAAGATGTTCCAAAGTTCATTGGAATCTGCTTTTGGCTTGTATACTTTGCCGATTCAGGCCTGAATCTCCTTGCCCCTAAAAAAGCCCTATCAGACCCAACTTAGAAATTAACAAGCTCCGCGATTTGTCGAACATGCTCTTCATCGGTACCACAACATCCGCCGAATACATTGATATGCGGGAACAGGATCTTGATTTTCCGATGATCGGCAGCAAGTTGTTTTAAATCCCCGCGATCCAACTCGGTGGATTCATCCAGTTCGGCATGTGATTTTTGCGATGAATTGGAACGGATCCCTCTTATTCATGTCTCATATA
>JAEZAY010000239.1 GCA_023427575.1 Bacteroidota bacterium
GGTTAGCATGGCCGGATCGCTGATGAAGTAAATTGAAATCAGTCCAAGCCCGCCGGCAGTCAGCGAAATCGCATGGGTAAACTTTCGACCGATATATTTGGCAATAAATGGCAGGCAAAGCGCATAAAACATGGCAACCAGATTATATACGCCAAATGCAGAGCTCACTTTATTACCGGCTTCATTGTATTCAACGGTTTTTGAATAATCGCCCTCAAGTCCGTACACATGAGTAGCAACCGAATCGGTGGTAAATACCCACATGCTGAATAATGCGAACCAGCTAAAAAATTGCACAAGTCCCAACTGTTTCATGGTTCGCGGCATATTCCGGAAATCGTTCATTATCTGGCCAAGCCCGGTTTTCTTTGTAGAAGGCTCGGGCTTTCCGTGGTATTGTTCATATTCGGCGGGTGGGTATTCCCGGGAAAAGAAAACGGTTACCAGAATGGCGGCCATAAAAACCGCAGCTCCTATATAAAACGAATATTTTATGTTATCTGCGATGCCATCATCGCCCGCTTCCATGCTTACGCCGTTATTGGCCAGCAATTCGGGGAGATAAGAACCCGCTACCGCACCCAAACCAATCAGGAAGGTCTGAATGCTGAAACCGGTGGTTCGCTGCTGGTCGGGGAGATTATCGGCAACCAGAGCCCGGAATGGCTCCATCGCAATGTTAAAGGATGCATCCATTACCATCACCATTCCGGCGCCGATCCAGAGTGCTGGAATAATCCCTGCCAGCGCGCCCGAATTGGGTAGAAAGATCAATGCCAGCGATGAGAGTATGGCGCCCACCAGAAAATATGGTTTTCGTCTTCCCAGGCGGTTCCAGGTTTTATCGCTGTAGTGACCAATTATGGGCTGAACGATCATACCTACCAGCGGAGCCACTATCCAGAACAATGGTAACTGCTCAACATCCGCACCAAAGGATCGAAGAATCCGGCTGGTATTTCCATTTTGAAGCGCGAAACCGAACTGGATTCCGAGGAATCCAAAGCTCATCATAAAGATCTGAACGATGGATAAACGCGGTTTCGACCGCAATTGCCCCGTTTTATGGGGAGAAGCCGTGTTGGTCAGGGCCATAAAGCAAGCTTAGTTTTGGATATGTAATATATCCATAATAAATATACATAAAAAGATTTCTGCGGATCTCAAGCTCAGAAAGCCGTCGCTTTGTTTCTTTTAAAAGCCAATTAAGATCCATCTCTGTTCCGAAGAAACGATTCAATATTGATCAAATGGTCGAAGCCTCCCCCGATTGGAAAATTTCCGGACCAAAAAAAACCCGCCAAAGGCAGGTTTAATTTTTTAAAGTTTTATAATCCTAGATCGTAAATCCATTCGGCAGTACAGCGCCTTTTTTCACAACCACAATTCCATCTTTAACGGTGTACAGGGAATGATCGGTATTGGCCAGATGGCTGCCGCCATTGATTTTGACATCATCTCCGATCCGGCAATTTTTATCCACCAGGGCGTTATTGATATGGCAGCGGGCACCGATCCCGACATTGGGGATCCCATGCTGGCGCGCATGTTCAATCTCTTCCAGGGTTTCGAAATAATCGCTGCCCATAATATAACTATTCTCGATCACTGTTTCCAATCCTATTCTTGACCGGATGCCAATAACTGAATGATCAATCCGGGCGGCATTAATAATGCAACCTTCGGCGATAATCGTTTTGTTAATGGTGGTTCCGCTCAGTTTCGCCGGAGGCAGCATCCGGGCCCGGGTATAGATCTGTTTGGTGTTATCAAAAAGATTAAAATCGGGAATATCAGCCGTCAGTCCAAGATTAGCTTCATAAAACGAATAAATATTTCCGATATCGGTCCAGTATCCTTCATACTGATAACTGCTAACCCGGTATTTGCTCAGCGACTGGGGTAAAATCTCCTTGCCAAAGTCCGTTCCTTCCTTGAATTCTTCCTGCAGAAGATCAAACATCAGTTGCCGGTTAAAAATATAGATACCCATCGATGCCAGGTAATGCCTTCCTTCGGCCTGCATGGCCTCGCTGGTTTCGCTTTTCCACTCTTCCAGTCCTGTTTTTGGTTTTTCAATAAATCTGGTTATAATGACTTCTTCATTCTGTTTCAGAATTCCAAAATCGGAGTCGTCTTTCGCATTCTCCGGGATGGTGGCAATGGAGATATCGGATTTGGTTTCCAGATGTCGGTTCAGCATTTCATTGAAATCCATCTGATATAGCTGATCACCGGAAAGGATCAGCACAAAATCGCTGGGGAAGGTTCCGATATGCCGCAAGCTTTGCCTCACCGCATCGGCCGTACCCTGATACCAGGTTGGATTATCCGGTGTTTGCTCCGCAGCCAGGATATCCACGAAAGCGGAACTGAAAGCGCTGAAATGATAGGTGTTTTTAATATGGCGGTTTAAGGAGGCAGAGTTAAACTGGGTTAATACAAACATCCGCGAGATCCCGGAATTGAGGCAATTTGAAATGGGGATATCCACCAGCCTGTATTTACCTGCAATGGGAACAGCCGGTTTGGAACGGCTTGCGGTTAGCGGATACAGCCTGGTTCCGGCACCGCCGCCTAAGATTACTGCTAATACTGATTTTGACATATTCGACTGGTTTATGTTTTTACTGGAATATCGGGATACAATCCGGTTTCATTACGGAAGCTCCGGTTTTCTGATTGAGATCGCTTTATGGATGTTTATTCGGTTTAAATTATAATGCCATACCTTAACAGGTGGCTATTTTTTTATTCGCTCATATACATTTACGTACTGCTCCACGCTTTTTTCCCATCCAAAATCCAGTTCCATCATCCGCTTCCGGATGGTAGCCATTTTATCCTTATCGCGATACAGTTCTACTGCCCGCCACACCGCATGACTCAGATCACCAATAGCCGCATGATCGTAGCAAATCCCATAACCGCCCTCATCTCCAAAATCTATTACCGTATCTTTCAGGCCGCCGGTACGGCGTACCATCGGTACCGTTCCATAGCGCATCGAATACATTTGATTTAACCCGCAGGGTTCTACCCGAGAAGGCATTAATAAAAAATCGGCACCAGCATACATCTGGTGACTCAGCTTCTCATTATAACCGATATATACGTTATAATCATACTGAGCCATGGGTTTCAAAGCCATTAATCCGGCCTCCACCTCGGGAAAGCCGCTACCCAGAATCAGAAAATTCATTCGGCGGCCAATATACTGGAAGCAGTCACTGATCATTGCCGGCAGCAGATCGGCGCCTTTTTCGCCTACCAGTCTCCCAATAAAAACGATCAGCGGTTTATCAAAGTCCAGATTAAAGGTTTCACAGAGCTCCATTTTATTTTTCGCCTTGCCGGCCTCTGTATCTTCTGTACCATAGCGGTGATCGAGATAAAGATCGGTGGCGGGATTCCATACCTGCATGTCGATGCCGTTAAGAATCCCGGAACATTTTCCTTTTTCGTATTCAAATAAGGCCTCAAGCCCATTGCTTTTGTAGCGGAGTTCATCCATATAGCTCTGGCTGACGGTTGTTACCGCATACGCGCATTTGATTCCGCTGGCAAGAGGGTTTAACGCATCATTCCATTCCAGCAGACCCCATTTCCATTTATCCCATTCCGGAATAAACACGCTCTCGCCCCAGCTCATCCAGCCCTGGTATTCGGCATTATGAATGGTGAGTACGGTGGGTATTGACCGGATCCGCGCATATTTATAACTATGCTGCATCATAAATGGAATCAGTGCCGTATGGTGATCATGAACATGAACCAGGTCGGGCTGATGCTGCCATGAACTTAACCAGTCGAGCACCCCGATCTGAAAAGCGGTAAATCTTTCGGTATCGTCATCATAACCATATACTTTTTCGCGGTCGAGCAGCCCGTTTATGTCCAGCAAATACAAGTCAAATCCCAACACATTCGTGGCTTCCCTGATTACAGTGAACTCAAACCACCAGTTGCCCAGATTGGTATAGCCTTTATGAACAACCTCCCACTGATTGGCATAGAGAAATTTGGTTCGGTACATCGGCATGATGACCTTGGCAATATGACCGTTCTGATTCAGGTATTTTGGTAATGCGCCTACCACATCTCCCAATCCACCGGCCTTTGCAACGGGATAACATTCTGCGCTAACATGTAAAATTTCCATCTTTATTAAACCCTTTTCTTACCTTATCTGCTGCCCCTGCCATCTTACACACTAAATTTAAACCGATTAAAAAAAAACTTGCCAGTTGCGTACAGGTAAAACCTGCTTATGGTTACATTATTAAACTGGGAATGAAAGATTTGCCTTTTCAATTTAGGAAGAGTTTGTAAATGAATCATCAAGAGATGAAAAAATTTTTCTCATCCGAAAAACTTGGTACTTTCAGGCCTTAAATCAATAACTGATTGCAGATGAATCAAAAAACCAAATGGTCGCAGTTTATAGTTTTAATCAGTGTATTTTTCTTCTGGGGCTTTGTAGCGGCAAGCAACGACATTCTGATTCCTGTTTTTAAAGATGCTTTAGATCTGAGCATCACGCAGTCACAGATGATCTCCTTTGCGTTTTATGTGGCTTATACCGTTGGTTCAATAATATATTACCTTGTTTCGAAAAGTACCGGCTCCGATCTTTTAAACCGCATCGGGTACAAAAACGGTATTGCGGTCGGACTTGTAATCTCGGCTCTGGGAACGCTGTTGTTTTATCCCGCTGCCGAATCGGCCTCCTTTCCATTATTGATTATTGGGTTGTTTATAGTGGGTCTTGGCTTTTCTCTCCAGCAAATCGCTGCAAACCCTCTTGCTATTGTAATGGGCGATCCGAAAACCGGCTCACAGCGTTTAAGTCTTGCCGGTGGTATCAATAATTTCGGGACCACCATCGGGCCTGTTATTGTAAGCTTTGCGATTTTTGGTGCCATTTCTACCGATGGGATTGCCAATGTGGCCAGTATTGAATCGGTAAAAACTCCATACCTGATCCTTGGAGCTTTGTTTATTGTAGTGGCACTGATCTTCAAGTTTTCACCGCTTCCGAATAAAATTGAAATCGAAGAAGATACGGCCGCCATTTCCTCGCCGACCGATGTATCGGAACTGGAAGAAACCCATGCTGTAAAAGTTAAGAAATCGGCGCTGAACTATTCTCAACTGGTGTTGGGGATGATCGCGATCTTTTTATATGTTGGAGTGGAAGTATCTACTGCCAGCAATTTTCCCATCTTCATGCAGGAAGAGTTGAACACACCCACCGAGCAGATCGCTCCTTATGTATCTTTATATTGGGCGAGCCTGATGATCGGTAGGTGGACTTCATCGGTAGGTGCCTTTGATTTAAAAATGGGAACCCAGCGCCTGCTGCGCTTCCTGATGCCCTACCTGGCTTTTGCCGTTTTCCTGCTGGTAAACAAAATCGCCAATCACGATCTGGGGCCCTTTTACATTTACGCATTGGTAATAATTGCCATGATTGTGGGCGATATCCTCAGCCGCGGAAATCCGGCCCGGCTCCTTCTAATCTTTTCGCTGATGGCCATTGTTGCCCTGATGATCGGAATCCTTGCCGGCGGAATGGTTAGCGTTTATGCATTTATCAGCGTGGGCTTGTTTTGCTCTACTCTATGGCCCTGTATCTTCACCCTTTCAATTGCAGGTCTTGGTAAACATACCAATCAGGGCGCAAGCTTCCTGGTTATGATGATCATGGGTGGAGGCATTATCAGCCTGCTTCAGGGCTACCTGGCTGAACCGCACCTGCTGGGCATTCAATGGTCATATCTGGTGGGCGTAGCCTGTTTTGCTTACCTGGCGTTTTATGCAGTGAAGGCTAAATCAATACTGAAATCTCAGGGAATCGATTACGATCAAAAAATTACCGGCGGACATTAATAAAAATAAAATGGCAGACAGAGTGAATTCAGTACAGCCTCTCGCGATCGGCATTGATATTGGGGGAACAGGAACAAAGTTTGGAATTGTAGACAGAAATGCCAACATCTTATTTTCCAGTGAAATTTCCACCCGGGGCCATCTCGAAGTGGAAGGTTTTATTGACGAATTATACCTGGCGCTTGCACCGCTGATCGAAAAAGTGGGCGGCGTGGAAAGGATCTCCGGTATTGGTGTGGGAGCTCCAAACGGGAATTATTATACCGGCACCATCGAATATGCGCCCAATCTGCCCTGGAAAGGAATTATTCCGCTGGCCAGGCTGATCCAGGACCGCTTTGGTCTTCCCGTAGTTCTTACCAATGATGCCAATGCCGCAGCCATTGGTGAAATGATGTACGGGGCGGCACAGGGCATGAAAGATTTTATTATGATCACGCTGGGTACCGGTGTGGGCAGCGGTATTGTAGCCAATGGAAAATTGATTTATGGCCATGATGGTTTTGCCGGAGAATTAGGCCATACCATAACAATTCCCAACGGACGCCTGCATGAAGGAACCGGAAAATACGGTTCACTGGAAAGTTATGCTTCGGCTACTGGTGTACGTTTAACAGCACTCGAAGTGCTTCAGAAGAGTACCGAAGACAGCTTATTGCGCAAGGTTCCTGTGGCCCAGCTCGATTCGAAATACGTGTATGATGCCGCCATTCAGGGTGATAAGCTGGCTCAGGAAATCTTTGAATTTACAGGTCAGATTCTTGGTCTGGCCCTTGCCAATTTTGTAATGTTCTCCAGTCCGGAAGCCATTATCCTGTTTGGAGGGCTCACCAAATCCGGCGACCTGATTCTGAAGCCCACCCGTGAAAGTATGGAAGCCAACCTGATCCAGGTTTTCCGAAATAAGGTTAAGATTTTAGTGAGTCATCTCAAGGAGGCCGATGCGGCTATTCTGGGCGCCAGCGCGCTGGTTTGGGATATGAATAAAGAGTTGATCTGAACTTCAACCCATTGTTGATAAGCTATTTTTTCCGGATCATAAACACTGCCGGAACCGCTCGCTGACCCTGCCTGTCGGAAGGCCGGATGGTTTCTTTTCCATTCACCAGCAGGCAACTGCTGCCGCCTCCGTCCAGGTTTAGCGCTTCCACGCATTTCAGTTCAACAAACAGTTCTGCCATTTCATCGAGGCTGATCCCCTCCGCCACTCCTTTTGATCTCCCTTCCACCACCAGCAGGATCAACTTCCGGTTTTTAGTATAGCCCATCGCTGTTCTTGGATGAAGGTCATTCAAACCGGTGGGAAACATTTGCTCCTCCCTGTTTGTAATAAACTTTTTTCCGTTTTTAACCAGAACGGGACCGCCCCCGATAGCGGTTTTCATTCGCCAGAATTTCCACTGGTCATTTGTTTGTAAATCGCGGAACGAAGGATCGGGATTGATTCCTTTTGCCAGAATGGGCGAATCCTGAAAAGCATAGGGATAGGCTTCGGCGGTATCAGTGAAAAGCCAGGCAACATCTGCCTTTCGCGACCGGCTGATTCCAATGGCACTGCGGGTGGGATAATAAAAAGAATCCGGCGCCTGGCTCTTTAATGCCGGTACATTGTAGGCCTCCATTTTCCCGTTCCGGATCACCACATTTAAATTCTGATTGGTTTGAAACGAAAAAAAAGTTCCGTTCATAACCAGATATGAAGGACCATAAATTGAATCGTATTGCGAAGGCGTGTATCGTTTACCCCCGCCGGTTTCCGTTGTGAATTCAAGCTTCCGGTCTTTCAGATCGGCTTCAACATAATAGGCGCGAAACGCACGGCCATTTAGCGAATCGGTACTTAAATATACTTTAACAGAGGCTGGCAGGGATCCGAACCGGCTGCTTACATTTTCCCATTTTCGCTGTGCTGTTAGCGTTAGTGGGATCGTACAGATCAAAAGGAATACCATTACCGGCTTCATAAGGCAGTTTGTTTACGTAAAACAAGACAATAGAAAGAAAACTAAGCCACGGTTGTTTTGGATTGCAGCCATTGGTTAATGCCATAGCCCGGTATTACATGCCGGTCGCTATGATAGGATGATCTGACCAGCGGACCACTTTCAACATAATCAAATCCGATCCCGTAACCGATTTCCCGGTACTGGCTAAATTCGTCGGGGTGTACAAAGCGTTTAACCGGCAAATGTTTTACCGTAGGCTGAAGATACTGACCAAGGGTAATCACATCCACGCCCTGCTCGCGAAGATCGTGCATGGTTTGAACCACTTCTTCCATGGTTTCGCCAAGACCAAGCATTATTCCGCTTTTCGTGCGCATCCCGCCATTTTTCAGTGTTTTTAACACGTCCATGCTTCGGCGGTATTTAGCCTGAATCCGAACCTGCCGGGTTAGCCGCTCCACGGTTTCCACATTATGTGAAACCACATGCGGGGCGGCTTCGATGATACGCTGGATATTTTCTGTCTGACCTTTAAAATCAGGGATTAGTGTTTCCAGGGTTGTACCGGGGTTTAACTGTTTCACCGCCCGGATCGTATTAAACCAGATTATGCTTCCTCCGTCCTTCAGTTCGTCGCGGTCAACGGAAGTGATAACCGCATGTTTCACCTTCATGAGATGAATGGCTTCCGCCACCCGCTGAGGTTCATCCCAGTCCACGGCATCCGGCCGGCCGGTGGCAACGGCGCAAAAACCGCAGCTTCTGGTACAGATATTTCCCAGGATCATAAAAGTGGCCGTGCCTTCGCCCCAGCACTCGCCCATATTCGGACAATTGCCGCTTTCACAAATCGTATGTAATTTATGATCGTCTACCAGTTCGCGAACATGACGGTAGCTTTCGCCGGTTGGCAGTTTCACTCTTAACCAGGATGGTTTTTTCACTCTGCTGTTTTCCGGGTTCACGGTATTCAATATGGGTAGTTCCTGCATGGCTGCAAAATTCAGTTAAAAAATCCAATCTATCCACCTATTTATCTATTTCCGGCGACCAAACATGATAGAAACATACGCGCTGAAAAAGAACTGTTTTTCTTTATTATAAAGCATTTGAGGTACTTTCTGTGCGTAAAACTCGGTGGTTAACCCCGCTTCAATAGCCGTTACCGTCTCATTCAGGCGGCCATAATCAAAGCGCATGGCTGCTTTCGCGAATGCACCCGGACGAAATTTCAGTTCGCTCCATCCAACTGTAAAGCCCGAAGCGCCCAGGGGGATATAGGCGCTGTCGATAATTTTATCGTAGGTCACGCGATGGCCTTCCTTTACATCTACATAATAGGGTTTTAATAAACCGGCCGTCAATCCTCCTCCATAGATCGCCGAAACAGCCACCCCGTTCTTATTGCTTTTGCCTCCGATGATCCGCTGTTGTGCAACACCGAGTTTAAGCTGGTAAAAGTTGTTCAGTTTTCCGGGGATCACGGAATTAATCTGAAACTGACTGACCGATGCGCCCTGCTTTCTTTCTTTATTGTGCTTTTTTTCGCTCAGCTCAATCTGGTAAAGAATTGACTTGCGCGGCGATTTGAATTTCCCCAATTCATAGGTAAGTCCGTAACCATCGGTAGCGAGCTTGATTCCGAAAACGCTTTGTTTATCAAAAACGATTTCCCCTTCCTCTTCCTGCCCCACCAATAGATCGATCCGCTGCCTACGCTCCTCTTTTCTTTCTTTTCTGGTTTTCGGAACGGAATCAGCATCGGATTGCGCGGTGGCTGAAAATACAAGGCTGAAAACTGCAATGGATAGGAGAAATTTCTTCACCGGTAGTGATTTAATTATTACCCGTAAATTTAGGCAAAATAAATACAAATGACATCGAGAATAGTATACGAAGGAAATCTGCGAACGGTATGTACCCACGAAAAATCGGGCAGTACGATAGATACGGATGCGCCCACCGATAACCAGGGCAAGGGCGAACGATTTTCGCCTACAGACCTTGTGGCTACTGCACTTGGCAGTTGTATGCTAACCATCATGGGCCAGAAGGCCCGGGACCATGGAGTAGAATTGCAGGGAACCAGCATTGAGGTGGAGAAGATCATGAAGCCCGATCCGCGGCGAATTGGCGGCATAAATTTAACGTTTCATTTCCCTGCCGAACTGATCCCCACCCCTAAGCAAAAAAGCATTTTGGAAAGAGCCGCTCATACCTGCCCGGTCATGTACAGCATTCATCCCGATATTGAAGTGAATGTTGTTTTTAACTGGCAAAATGAAGTGGTGGAACAGTAATAACATTCCGGGCCTCCAACATAATTTTAAAAACCCGCAACCGCGGGTTTTTAAATTTCGCGAATTCAGCGGCGACCGAACGATCGCCTTACATATAGTAACGTTCTAATCAAAACGAATTCGATCACAAAATTTCGTTCATGAAAAGCGGGATTAAGCTACGGTTTAAGGAATACATTCAAACAAGCGGTTTAGGCCATTTAATAAGGCCGGATGATGGTTTGGTTTTTGAATGAATTCAGGAACCAATAAAATCAATGTTATGACTGGATATCATTCATACCAATCCTGTATTGAAGCCTGTTTGAAATGCGCGGCCATCTGCAATCATTGCGCAAGTTCCTGCACCAGTGAAGATGACGTAAAAATGATGGCCAGGTGCATTCAGCTTGATATGGAATGCGCTGCCATTTGTTATGCTGCGGCACAGCTGATGAGCCTGGGCTCTGAAAAGGCCCGGGAGATTTGCCGGATTTGTGCTGAAATTTGCGAAGAATGTGGCAGGGAGTGCGGCAATCATCATACCCAACATTGCCAGGAATGCGCAGAAGCCTGCAGACGCAGCGCCGAAGAATGCCGTAAAATGGCGGCCTGATAGTGAATTGAATCGCTTCAGCAAATCAGGTATAATGAATATAACCAGAGCCTTAAACAAGGACCCTGACCGAGATCCGTTTATATAATTGTATATTCTAAAATTATAACTGTCCGGTGGTAATTTGCAAATGTGAAAATCATTGGTGTCCGGCAAGATGTATTCCCTGTTGGTATAGCTAAAGAATACACTCCCGAGTCTGGAGTCTGAAGTCTCCTTATGAGCTAAAGATCATCTCCCGGTTCTAAAACCTGTTTTTACTACCTCCACGCCGTTCGTTTTGATTTGGATATTAGCAAATTTTCACATCATTGGTGTCCGGATAAAATGTATTTCCCCGGGCCTCGAAAGAAATCCGTTAAGAAAATTGAAACGGACGGCGTAAAATAAAAACAGTTGTTACCAGAGCCCGGAAATGTTCTGTTGCCCGTAAGTCCTACCACTGCTCTGGGTTATATTCATTCGCTGTGACTTGTTTTTATTTAGCCGGAAGTTTCAATTTTTAGGATTTATTCCGGAGCCCGATTTTTTTGCTCCAATTTTTTTCTAAAAAAAAGTGGAAAGGTAAAATCACTGCGGTTAATTTACTATTGGGACAGGTTTCAGGCAATAAAAATTATTACCAATACACCATGACCGAAAAAGGCAATTGCAACATCCGGTTATAATGTTCTTTTTACCTCTTCTTCTTCATATGCCTCCACTATATCACCCACCTGAATATCGGAGAAGTTTTTAATTACCAGACCACATTCCATACCGGCAACCACTTCTTTCACATCATCCTTGAATCGCTTCAATGAGGCCAGCTCGGCGCTGACACCTTCGCCGGTGGGATGAATAACGATGCCATCACGGATCACGCGCACTTTCGAATTGCGATAGATCTTTCCTTCCAGCACATAACAACCGGCCACCATGGCCTTGTCGAACTTAAAGGTATTTCTGACTTCCACATTTGCAGTGATCTTCTCCTGGATTTTTGGTTCAAGCATTCCTTCCATCGCACTTTTGATCTCGTCGATCACGGTGTAAATGATGGAGTAGGTTTTGATTTCCACCCCTTCCGTTTCCGCCAGCTTGGCCGCCTGCGGTGAAGGCCTTACGTTAAATCCAATCAGGATCGCATCGGAAGCTGTAGCCAGCAATACATCACTTTCAGTGATAGCACCCACGGCTTTTAATACTACGCTCACTGCGATTTCTTCGGTAGACAATTTCTGCAATGAATCGCTCAGTGCTTCCACGGATCCGTCCACATCCCCTTTAATGATCAGGTTCAGTTGTTTAAAGTTTCCGAGCGCCAAACGACGACCGATTTCATCGAGCGTGATATGTTTTTTGGTTCGAATACCCTGTTCGCGCAAGATCTGGGCCCGGCGGTTGGCAACATCTTTAGCTTCGGCTTCATCCTGGTAAACCCGGAATTTTTCACCGGCCTGTGGTGCTCCGTTCAGACCCAGTATCAATACCGGGGTCGAAGGCGGCGCTTTTTCCACTCTTTTGTTCCGCTCGTTAAACATGGCTTTCACTCTTCCATAGTGCTGACCCGATACCACCAGGTCGCCTACCCGAAGTGTGCCCGTTTGAACCAGCACGGTGGCCACATACCCGCGACCCTTATCAAGGGAAGCTTCCACAATGCTGCCGCTGGAATCGCGGTTTGGATTAGCCTTGAGCTCGAGCAATTCGGCTTCCAGCAGGATTTTTTCCAGCAGAAGATCTACATTCAGACCCTGTTTTGCTGATAACTCCTGGCTCTGGAACTTACCTCCCCATGATTCCACGAGGATATTCATCCCGGCCAGTTGCTCATATATTTTCTGGGGATTGGCCCCTTCTTTATCAATTTTATTGACGGCAAAAATCATGGGAACGCCGGCTGCCTGAGCATGACTGATCGCCTCTTTTGTCTGAGGCATCACCGCATCATCGGCCGCCACCACGATCACGGCAATGTCGGTGACTTTGGCACCACGGGCACGCATAGCCGTAAACGCTTCGTGACCGGGCGTATCAAGGAAGGTAATATGTTTATCGTTTGGAAGCGTTACCTCATAAGCTCCGATGTGCTGGGTAATACCACCCGCCTCACCGGCTACCACGCTGGCACTCCGGATATAATCGAGCAGGGAGGTTTTACCATGATCCACGTGACCCATGATGGTTACAATGGGAGCCCGCGGTTTCAATTCTTCCGGATCATCTTCTTCATCCAGCTCTTCCATTTCGAGCTGCTTCTCCATATCGATGAACTCAACATCATATCCGAATTCATTGGCAACCAGCTCAATTACTTCCGCATCCAGGCGTTGGTTGATAGATACCATCAACCCCAGCCCCATACATTTTCCGATCACTTCAGAATAGCTTACATCCATCAGGTTCGCGAGCTCGCTCACGCTGATAAACTCAGTAAGCTGCAAACGGGTATCCTGTTGATCATCCCCTCCGGCCTGTTCTGCCAGTTCATCGCGTTTAGCGCGGCGATATTTGGCTTTAAGACTTTTACCGCGGCCACCCGAACCGGCAAGTTTTGCCTGGGTTTCGCGGATCTTATCCTGAATTTCTTTTTTGTCGATTTCTTTTTGTTCCCTGGGCTGGAATGGACGGCCGGGACCTCCGGGACGAGGGCTGCGGCTGAATCTTCCACCTCCGCCCTGTTGGCCTGTTCCCTGCTGACCCTGTCCGGGGCGGGAAGGCTCATCCTTCCGTTTAAACAATTCGGGCCTGGGCAATGGTGTGTCGCGGCGCTCGATCGGGATACGCTTCCTTTTTCTCTTTTCTTCGTTGGGCTTAGGCCGGTTCTCGTTGGGAACAGGCAGCGTAATCTTACCCAGGATCTTAGGTCCTTCCAGTTTCTCTGCTTTAATATTTTGAATTACAGGTGCTTCTTCCTGTGATAAGGATTCATCTGCTTCAGTGGCAGCCGGTTCAGTCACCGGCAGTTCGGCAGGGGCCGATACTTCCTCCACTGTTGTGATTTCGGGCTCAGCTTCAACAGGCTTTTCTTCCGCAACCGGCTCAGGAACTGGCTTTTCAGCCACCGGTTCTTCGGCGGGCTGAACAAGTACCGGTTCAGGTTCCGGCGTTTTTGCTACGGGTTCTGCTTCCGGTTCTTCTTCTTTTTTCTTACCTTTTTTAGGTCTTGTAGAAGAATCGATCGCTGATAAATCAATTTTGTCAAGAATTTTTGGCGATTCCAGTTCCGGCGCTTCGATATTATCCACCACCGGTTCTGCGGGTTTCAGTTCCTCTACTACCGGCGCTTCCGGTACAGGAG